>NZ_JBHYJH010000068.1:0-47781 GCF_042740445.1 Streptomyces sp. NPDC059003
GAAAGGGCGGGTGGGTGGGGAAAAAGGGGGTCCTAGGGGGCGGAGCCCCCTAGTTTCGGGAAGGGGCGGGTCAGGGGCGCCCCGCGAGGTCCCACGCCCCCACCACCTCGTACCGCGGCCGCTCCCCCGCCACCCCGCCCCCCGGCAGATGACTGCGTACGAGCGCCAGCTCGCCCACCTCCCACGCCGGCCCCTCGAACTCCGCGAGCGCACCCACGTACGGCCGCAGATCCACCTCCCCCCGCCCCCGCGCCAGCGTCAGATGCGGCCGGTAGCCCCGCTCGTCCGCCATCACGACCCCCGCCCGGCGGGCCCCCGCGTCGGCCCGCCGGGCCAGCATCCGCAGCGCCGCCACCTCGCCGCCCACCCCGGCCCACAGCGCCCGCCCGTCGAACCGCCCGCCGCCCCGCAGCGCGAGCGTGAACGGATCCGTGCGCCGCGCGGCACGCGCGAGCCGCTCGCCGAGCGGGGCCACGAGTTCGTCGGCGACCTCGCCCATGAACGCGAGCGTGAAGTGCCAGCCCGCACGGTCCGTCCAGCGCAGCCGGTCCGCCCCGGGCAGGGCCCGCAACCGCTCGACGGACAGGGCGAGTTCGGCCGTCACCGGCTCCGGGGGCAGCACCGCGGCGAAGAGTCTCATAGGGCCAGCCTGCCCCCATGGCCCCGGCCATCAGGCCGCAGGCGCCAGCTCCCGCTCCCGCTCGCGCGGGACGAACCGGACATGCGGCTGTCCCCGTCGGAGGTCCACCTTCAGCCTCAGGTTCGCCGCGCGCCCCAGCATCAGGCCCACGCCCAGCGACGCCACCGCGACGACCAGGCCGCCGAGTGCGAAGCTCACGCGGACGCCGTAGGTGTCGGCGAGCCAGCCGAAGAGGGGGCCGCCGAGCGGGGTGCCGCCGACGAAGACCATCATGAACAGGCTCATCACGCGGCCCCGCATCTCGGGGTCGGTGGCCATCTGGACGGACGAGTTGGCGGTGACGTTGACGGTCAGGCCGATCGCGCTGACGGGGACGAGCAGCGCCGCGAACACGTACACGTTCGGCACCGCGGCCACCGCGATCAGGAGCACGCCGAACAGGCCCGCCGCGCCCGCGAGCATCCGCAGGCGCGCGGAGCGGCGCCGCGCCGACAGCAGCGCGCCGATGAGCGAGCCCGCGGCCATCAGCGTGGTGAACGCCGCGTACATGCCGGAGCCGCCGTGGAAGACGTCGTCGGCGTACGCGCTCAGCCAGATCGGGAAGTTGAAGCCGAACGTGCCGATGAATCCGATGAGGACGATCGGCCAGATCAGCTCCGGGTGCCGGGACACGTAGTTCAGGCCCTCGCGCAGCTGGCCCTTGCCGCCGCGCGGCGCGAGCGGGGTGCGGGTCAGCTCGCTGGTGCGGATCAGCAGCAGGCCGGTCAGCGGCGCGATGAAGGACAGGCCGTTGGCGAGGAACGCCCAGCCGGGGCCGACGGCCGCCGTGACCACGCCCGCGACGGCCGGGCCGATGAGCCGGGCCGACTGGAAGTTGGCCGAGTTCAGGCTGACGGCGTTGCGCAACTGGTCGGGGCCGACCATCTCGGACACGAAGGACTGCCGCGTCGGGTTGTCGACGACGGTCACCAGGCCGGTGAAGAACGCCGTGACGTACACGTGCCAGACCTGGACATGTCCTGACAGGGTCATCGCGGCCAGGAACAGGCCGCCGAGGCCCATCGCGCCCTGGGTGAAGAAGAGCAGGTTCCGCTTGGCGAACCGGTCGGCGATGACGCCGCCGTACAGGCCGAAGAGCAGCATGGGCAGGAACTGCATGGCGGTCGTGATGCCCACGGCCGCGGAGGAGCCGGTGAGGCTGAGGACCAGCCAGTCCTGGGTGATGCGGGCCATCCAGGTGCCCGTGTTGGACACGACGGCGCCGGTCGCGAAGAGCCGGTAGTTCCGGATCCTCAGCGAGCTGAACATCGAGGTCTTGGAGGTGCGGACGGATGTGTCGAGGGCGGTTGGTGCGGGGGCGGAGTCTGCTCCGGATCCCGTACTCAAAGGGGTTCGCCTCCTTCGGCGGTCACCCCCTGCCCGAGCAGGGGGCAACTCATGGGCGGGTGGGCGGGAGGTCCGGGCCCCGAAGGGGCCCGAACGCTCAGAGATGCGCAAGCTTCTCCAGGACGGGCGCCGCGGCACGCAGCCGCGCCCACTCGTCGTCGTCCAGCTCCTCCGCAAGCTTCGCGAGCCAAGCGTTTCGCTTGCGGCGGCTCTCCTCGAGCATGGCCTCGGCCTGCTCTGTCTGTGTGACCACCTTCTGGCGGCGGTCGTCAGGGTGCGGCTCGAGCCGCACCAGGCCCTTGGATTCGAGGAGCGCGACGATGCGGGTCATCGACGGCGGCTGCACGTGCTCCTTGCGGGCGAGCTCGCCCGGTGTCGCACTGCCGCAGCGGGCGAGGGTGCCGAGCACCGACATCTCGGTGGGGCTCAGCGACTCGTCGACCCGCTGGTGCTTGAGTCGACGGGACAGGCGCATCACGGCGGAGCGCAGCGAGTTCACGGCGGCGTCGTCGTCGCCATGGGAGAGGTCCGGCATGTTTGTTAGCGTAACTCATTACCCAGGCTAAGTACCACCGCTTATGCACGTGCAGCCGCACGCCCTGCCCGCGACCAGGGGCACGGAACCCCCTCGTCACCCATATGAGTGAGCCGGATTCGGAAAGTGACGCATCCCCCGACGGAGGGCCGCGACCCTTTGTCCATGGGATCGACTGTGCTCAGCCTGCGGATAGACGGTGAGCTGCTCGACCGGCTCCGGCAGCATGCCGCCAAAAGAGGAATGAGCGTCCAGGACTATGTGGTCCGGACGCTCATTCGGGACGACTTCGACGAACGGTTCGCGTCGTCCGTCGAGAGGACAGAGAAGTTCTACGCCTGAGGCCGTGCCCCTCGCGGCCGGGCGGGGGGCCTACGTGAGATCCAGCGCCGGCATCAGGTAGTAGAAGGCGAAGACCGCCGACACCGCGTACATCGCGATCGGCACCTCGCGGCCGCGCCCGGCCGCGACCCTGAGGACCGTGAAGGTGATGAAGCCCATGCCGATGCCGTTCGTGATCGAGTAGGTGAACGGCATCATCAGCATCGTCACGAACGCCGGGATCGCGATCGTGTAGTCGCTCCAGTCGATCTGCCCGATCGAGCCGGACAGGATCAGGAAGCCGACCGCGAGCAGGGCGGGCGTGGCCGCCTGCGAGGGCACCATCGTGGCGAGCGGGGTGAGGAAGAGGGCCACGGCGAACAGCGCGCCGGTGACGACGTTGGCGAAGCCGGTGCGCGCGCCCTCGCCGACGCCCGCCGTCGACTCCACGAAGCAGGTCGTGGCCGACGAGGACGAGGCGCCGCCCGCGGCGACCGCGATGCCGTCGACGAACAGGACCTTGTTGATGCCGGGCATGTTGCCCTTGTCGTCGGTCAGGTGGGCCTCGTCGCCGATGCCCATGATCGTGCCCATGGCGTCGAAGAAGCACGAAAGCAGCACGGTGAAGACGAACAGGACGCCGGTGAGGACGCCGACCTTCTCGAAGCCGCCGAACAGGCTGATCTCGCCGACGAGCCCGAAGTCGGGGGCCGAGACCGGGTTGCCGGGCCACTTGGGCGTCGTCAGGCCCCAGGAGGGCACGTCCGCGACCGCATGGATGATCATGGCGAGAATCGTCATCACGACGATCGAAAGCAGGATCGCGCCCGGCACCTTGCGCACCAGGAGCACCAGGGTGAGCAGCACGCCGAGGACGAAGACGAGGACCGGCCAGCCGTTGAGGTGCCCGTCACCGCCGAGCTGCAGCGGCACCGTGGTGTGCGCGGCGTCCGGGATGCGCGAGACGAAGCCGGCGTCGACGAGGCCGATCAGCATGATGAACAGGCCGATGCCGATCGCGATGCCCTTGCGCAGGCCGAGCGGCACGGCGCTCATCACCCGCTCCCGCAGGCCCGTTGCGACGAGCAGCATCACCACGAAGCCCGCGAGCACCACCATGCCCATGGCGTCCGGCCAGGACATGCGCGGCGCGAGCTGGAGCGCGACCACCGTGTTCACGCCGAGCCCGGCGGCGAGCGCGATCGGCACGTTGCCGATGACGCCCATGAGCAGCGTGGTGAACGCCGCGGTCAGGACGGTGGCGGTGACCAGCTGCTTGTTGTCGAGCTGGTGACCGTACATGTCCTTGGCGCTGCCGAGGATGATCGGGTTGAGCACGATGATGTAGGCCATCGCGAAGAAGGTGGCGAAGCCGCCACGGATCTCCCGCGCCAGGGTCGAGCCCCGCTCCGAGATCTTGAAGAAGCCGTCCAGGCCCCCCGAGGGGGGCCTGCCCGAGGGCAGTTTGGCGGCGTCGTCGACGGGCGTGGCCGAGGAGGGCATGCGGGAACCTCGTGGATCTCGTACTGGCGGCTCGGAGCGAAGACTGATCGTCTCGCTCCCATGTTTCATCCTCGTCACGCCCCAGTTGTGTCTTCATACGAAGCAAAGTGGCCATAAACGAGCGGTTTCAGTATGAAGACATGAGTCCAAGATTGCTATCTCCGCGCGTAGACCCTTGCGGGAGCGGGCACCCGACCCGCCCTGCCCAAGGCCCCCAGGCCAGGAATAAGGTGGTCGCATGGCGAAGTGGACCCCCAAGCACGAGGCGCCCGAGCCCCTGGAGGGGCCTGTCGTCGCCACCATCACCGGCGGCACGATCCTCTGGTTCGTCCTCTTCCTCGTGCAGCTGCCGTTCTACGGCTGGTTCGACGACCGCGGCTCCACGTGGTGGGTGTGGACCTGCCTGGCCGGCGGCGGTCTCGGCCTGATCGGCATCTGGTACGTGCGGGGGCGCGACGCCGCGATCAAGCGGGCCGCGGCGGCCTCCGAGGGCGCGGAGGCATCTCGTACCTCCGCAGTACGGGATGCGACCTGAGGGCAGACCCCCTCCTCCCGTGGTCGGATCTTTCGGACATTCAAGGGGTGAACCCCTTCCTCCCGCTTTACCGTCGAATGCATGACGCATATCGACGCGGGCGCCGAACTCGACCCGGTCCACCCCGTGGCGCCCCCGACGGGGCGCGCCACGGGCCTGACGGCGGCCGAGGTCGCCGAGCGGGTCGCCCGCGGCGAGGTCAACGACGTACCCCTGCGCAGCAGCCGGTCCACGGCCGAGATCGTCCGCGGCAACGTCTTCACGCGCTTCAACGCGATCATCGGCGTGCTCTGGGTGATCATGCTCTTCGTCGCGCCGATCCAGGACAGCCTCTTCGGCTTCGTGATCGTCGCCAACACGGGCATCGGCATCATCCAGGAGCTGCGCGCCAAGAAGACCCTCGACGGGCTCGCGGTCATCGGCGAGGCCAAGCCGACGGTCCGGCGCGACGGCGTGGCCGCCGAGATCTCCACCTCCGACATCGTCCTCGGCGACCTGGTGGAGCTCGGCCCCGGCGACAAGATCGTCGTGGACGGCGAGACCGTCGAGGCCGACAGCCTCGAGGTCGACGAGTCCCTGCTCACCGGCGAGGCCGACCCCGTCCTGAAGAAGCCCGGCGACAAGCTGATGTCGGGCTCGTTCGTGGTCGCGGGCGGCGGCGCGTTCACCGCGACGAAGGTGGGCCGCGAGGCGTACGCGGCGCAGCTCGCGGAGGAGGCGAGCCGCTTCACGCTGGTCCACTCCGAGCTGCGCTCGGGCATCTCCACGATCCTGAAGTACGTGACGTGGCTGATGGTCCCGACGTCGATCGGCCTGATCATCTCCCAGCTGGTCGTCAAGGACGACAACTTCAAGGAGTCGATCGCCTACACCGTCGGCGGCATCGTCCCGATGATCCCCGAGGGCCTGGTCCTGCTGACCTCGGTGGCCTTCGCGATCGGCGTGATCCGGCTCGGCCGCAAGCAGTGCCTGGTGCAGGAGCTCCCGGCCATCGAGGGCCTGGCGCGCGTCGACACGGTCTGCCTCGACAAGACGGGCACGCTCACCGAGGGCGGCATGGACGTCACCGAACTGCGGCCCCTGAACGGCTCGGACGAGGGTTACGTCCGCACGGTCCTCGGCGCGCTCGGCGAATCGGACCCGCGCCCGAACGCCTCCCTCCAGGCGATCATCGACGCCTACCCCGACAGCGAGGAGTGGCGCTGCACGGAGTCACTGCCGTTCTCCTCCGCCCGCAAGTACAGCGGCGCCAGCTTCAGCGAGGGCAACGGCGAGAGCTCCACGTGGCTGCTCGGCGCGCCCGACGTGCTGCTTCCCGCGGGCGACCCCGCGCTCGACGAGATCGAGCAGCTCAACCACCAGGGTCTGCGGGTGCTGCTGCTCGCCCGCGCGGCCGGTGAGCTCGACGCCCCGGACGTCGCCCAGGGCGCCCGCGCCACGGCCCTGGTCGTCCTCGAACAGCGCCTGCGCCCCGACGCCGCCGACACCCTGCGCTACTTCGAGGAGCAGAACGTCCAGGCGAAGGTCATCTCCGGCGACAACGCGGTCTCCGTGGGCGCGGTCGCGGGCAAGCTCGGCCTGCCCGGCGCCAAGAACACGGTGGACGCGCGGCGGCTGCCCACCGACCGGGCCGAGATGGCCGAGGCCCTGGACGCCAACTCCGTCTTCGGGCGCGTCACCCCGCAGCAGAAGCGGGACATGGTGGGCGCGCTCCAGTCCAAGGGCCACACGGTCGCGATGACCGGCGACGGCGTGAACGACGTGCTCGCCCTGAAGGACGCCGACATCGGCGTGAGCATGGGTTCGGGCTCGGAGGCGACGCGGGCCGTCGCCCAGATCGTGCTGCTCAACAACAGCTTCGCGACGCTGCCGTCCGTGGTGGCCGAGGGCCGCCGCGTGATCGGCAACATCACGCGCGTGGCGACGCTGTTCCTCGTGAAGACGGTCTACTCGGTGGTGATCGCGCTCCTGGTGGTCTGCTCGCAGGTCGAGTACCTCTTCCTGCCGCGCCACCTGACGCTGCTCTCCACCCTGACGATCGGCATCCCGGCGTTCTTCCTGGCCCTCGCGCCCAACAAGGAGCGGGCCAAGCCGCACTTCGTCCGCAGAGTCATGCGGTACGCCCTCCCGGGCGGCATCATCGCGGCGCTCTCGACCTTCGCGACGTATCTGCTCGCCCGGCACCACTACGCGGGCGACGGCGCCCGCGAGGCGGAGACCAGCGCGGCCACGCTGACCCTGTTCCTGGTGTCGATCTGGGTGCTCGCGATCATCGCCCGCCCGTACACGTGGTGGCGGATCGCGCTCGTGGCCGCGATGGGTCTCGGCTTCCTGATCGTCCTGACGGTCCCCTACCTCCAGGACTTCTTCGCCCTGAAGCTGGTCGGCACGACGATGCCGTGGGCGGCGGTCGCGATCGCGGCGGTCGCGGCGGCGGCGACGGAGTTCGCCTTCCGCTGGGTCGACCGCCGCTTCGCGGCGTAGCCCCGGGCCTTGCGCGGGGTCAGCGCACGTCGACGAAGTCCCCGGCCGACGTCACGGCCGGGGTGGTCGACGTCCCCGCGAAGACGTAGCGGAAGGTCCCGTCGGCGGACGCCTTCACGGTCGTCCGCAGGTTGCCCTTGCCGTCCGACGTCACCGTCTTGACGGTGGACCAGGCGCTCGCGCCCTTCTTCTTGAACTCCAGCTTCACAGGCTGCCGGGTGTAGCCCGCGTACTTGTGCGTGTCCCAGTTGGCCCGCGTCAGGGCACCGGCGACCGTGATCGCCTTGCCCTTCCTCACCGGCTCCGGCGAGGCGTTGACGGTGAGGCGGGCGGCGCGCTGGAAACGGACGGCCGTCTTGAGCTTGTGCTTGACGACGTAGTCGCCGTCCTTGGCCTCCCCGCCGCCGTACACGTTCCAGCCGCCGCCCGCCAGGTGGTTGCGCAGGCCGTTCTTGTCAGGGCCCGCCTTCGGGTTCACCGTGATGGGCATCGAGCAGGCCGACGTGGTCGCGTTCAGCTTCTTGCAGGTGGGCACGGCGTTGTCCGCGGGTGTGAGTACGCCGTCGACGTAGCCCTCGGCAAGCTTCGTGCCGTGCCACAGGAAGGCGCCGCCTTCCTTGATGCCGGACGGGTCGGTCAGGGTGACGGCGGCGGTGAACTTCTTCTTGGCGGTGGTGCCGACCACGATGCTCTTGCCGCCGTTGACGACGACGTTCGTGATCTTGATGTCGCCCTTCTGCGCGTCCTTCCCCGGGTCCGGCGCCGCGGCGGCACGCGGGGCGAACTGCGGGACGTCCGGGCCCTCGGCCGCCTGGGCGGCCGGGAGGACGAGGGCGGACAGGGCGAGGGCGCCGGAGACGGCGGCGACGGTGGCGCGGATACGCATGGGTGGTTCCTCAGATGGTGGTGCGTGGGGGTGCAGGGGGTCAGCGGACGTCGATGGCGTCGCCCGCGGACGTCACGGCCGGGGTGGTCGACGTCCCCGCGAAGACGTAGCGGAAGGTCCCGTCGGCGGACGCCTTCACGGTCGTCCGCAGGTTGCCCTTGCCGTCCGACGTCACCGTCTTGACGGTGGACCAGGCGCTCGCGCCCTTCTTCTTGAACTCCAGCTTCACAGGCTGCCGGGTGTAGCCCGCGTACTTGTGCGTGTCCCAGTTCGCCCGCGTCAGGGCACCGGCAACCGTGATCGCCTTGCCCTTCCTCACCGGCTCCGGCGAGGCGTTGACCGTGAGGCGGGCGGCGCGCTTGACGCTGACGGTCTTGTACGCGTTCACGATGATGTGGTCCTCGGCGCGGCCGTTGGCGAGCAGACCGGCCATCACCTTCCACTTGCCCGCGGTGCCGTTCCAGATCTCGCGCGGGTTGGCGTCGATGACGATCTTGCAGGTGCCGGTGGTCGCGTTCACCTTGGTGCACTTGGACTCGCGCGGCGGGGCCATGACGCCGTCGAGGTGCTCCGGCTCGAACTTCTTGCCGTGCCACAGCACGGCCATGCCTTCCTTGATCCCCTTCGGGTCGGTGCCCGTGACGGTGATCGTGATCTTCTTCTTCGCGGTCGTGCCGAGCACGATGTCCTTGCCGCCGTTGACGGTGACACTCGTGATCTTGGTGTCGCCCTGGACCTTGTCGGCCGCCTGGGCGGCCGGCACGACGAGAGCGGACAGGGCGACGGCGCCCGACAGGGCGGCGACGACGGTGCGGGTGCGCATGGGTGGTTCCTCAGGTGGTGGTGCGTGGGGGTGCAGGGGGGTCAGCGGACGTCGATGGCGTCGCCCGCGGACGTCACGGCCGGGGTGGTCGACGTCCCGGCGAAGACGTAGCGGAAGGTCCCGTCGGCGGACGCCTTCACGGTCGTCCGCAGGTTGCCCTTGCCGTCCGACGTCACCGTCTTGACGGTGGACCAGGCGCTCGCGCCCTTCTTCTTGAACTCCAGCTTCACAGGCTGCCGGGTGTAGCCCGCGTACTTGTGCGTGTCCCAGTTCGCCCGCGTCAGGGCACCGGCAACCGTGATCGCCTTGCCCTTCTTCACCGGCTCCGGGGACGCGTTGACCGTGAGCTTGGCGGCGCGCTGGACGTTGACAGTCTTGTACGCCTCCTCGACGGTGCGCACCTCGTCCTTGTCGTACGCGGCCGCCCACACCTTCCACTTGCCCGCGAGTGCGTTGCGGTAGACGGTGTCGGCCGGGTCCGCGTACACGGTGAACGTGCAGGTCGAGGTGGTCTCGTCGGCGGCCGTGCAGTCACCGTAGGGGGTGCTCGGCACCATGGAGCCGTCGATGCCGGTGCGGCTGAAGTCCGTGCCGTGCCACAGCATGGCCTTCGCCTTGGAGATGCCGGTCGGGTTCGTCGCGGTCAGCTCGATGGTGACCTTCTTCTTCACAGAGGTGCCGACCACGATGTCCTTGCCGCCGTTGACGGTGACGTCCGTGATCTGCGTCTCGCCCGCGGCGTCATCGGCCTGCGCGGCCGGAACAGCGAACGCGGACAGAGCCAGGGCGCCGGACACGGCGGCCAGGGTGGCACGAATGCGCATGCGTTTCCCCAGGTGGAGAAGGGGCCTCGCGGTGCCTGAGCCGTCACGCGAGGCCAAGTGATCCAGGAGTCTGTTGACTCCGAGGATCAGACCCCCACCTATGGCCAAAGGTTGTACGCCCTGTGAAGGCGGCCCCGTGAAGCCGCCCCCGCGAAAGCCGTGCGCGGCCCTAGTCGAACCACCGGTCCCGAGCCAGCTCCGCCGTCCTCGACGGGTCCTCCAGGAGGGCCGCCACCTCGAAGCGCCGCGGCCACTGCCGGGTCGCCCAGGCGAGGCCCGCCGCCACGCCCTCCACCGTCGCCGCGTGGACCGTACCGTCGGGGGTACGGCGCCACTCCAGGTCGACGCCGTCCACGACGAGCTCCTCGTGCTCGCGATACGTCGCCGGGGTCGCGGGGCCGAGCAGGACCCGCACGGACTCGGGGACCTCGTGCTCCACGCCGGACCCGGGGTCGACCTCCGCCCGTACGAACTCGCTCAGCCGCTCCGCCTGGAACAGCTCGGCGAGGTCCCCGGCCCGCGACGGCGCCACCGGAAGCAGCGGCAGCCCCGATGCCAGCGGCAGCAGGTCGGGCGCGTCCGCGACCACCGCGTCACCGGTGTCGACGCACATGGTCTCGCCGCTGCCCTCCCCGCCGAGGACCACCCGCACCTCGTCGGGCAGCGTCACCTGCTCCGGGTCCAGGTCGGCGAGCGCGCCGTACAGGGCGTGCAGCTGGGGCGCGGAAACGGTCCGGCCGGGGTCCGCGAGGCGGTCGAGCAGCTCGGCGGCGCCCCCGGGCTCGGCGAGCAGCGCGCCCACGGACGTACGGACGCCGAGGGCCCGCAGGACCTGCTCGTCGTCGAAGCCGGTCGCGTCGGCGGGGTCGTAGAGGCCTTCGAGGAGCGGATCCCCGCCGTCGGCCCGCAGACCCGCGGGGCGGCGGCCGTCGAGAACCGGGTGCCCGCGCAGCCACCACGCCGTGTACGGCCGCACGGTCTCCGTCGTGCCGTCCGGCAGGAGCACCCGCACCGGCTGCGTGAGGGCGTCCCGCAGCGGCGGCTGCGACAGGAGCGCGAGCGCCTGCGGCCAGCGGTCGTCGTCGACCAGGTCCAGGTCGCGCACGGCGACGAGCTCCGTCGCCACGGGCGGCACCGGCGTGTCCGGGAGGCGGTCGAGCACGTCCTCGCACCACACGTCGACGGCGTCGAGCAGGCCCGCGTCGTCGGGTTCGGCGAAGTCCCCGTCGCGGGGCTCCAGTTCGTCGGGGTCGAGGACGACGTCCGTGGCGCGTACGAGGGTGAAGGTGGCGAGGACCCCGCAGGCGGCGAGCGGCCGCGCACCCCACCGCCCGGCGAGCTCGGCGTCCACGAAGGCCAGCTCGCCCTCCCGCATGACCTGCGCGAACGGGCTGTCGGGCAGGACCAGTTCACCGGCGGGCGCAGGCTCCCCGTCCTCGTCGGGCAGCGCGAGCGCGGCAAGCCACGGCTCGTCGCCCGGCTCCAGGTCCGCGTCGCGTACGAGGGTGAGGACGAGGTCGGCGAGCTCGTCGGCGTCCACCGCCGCGTCGTCGCCGACGCCGTCGTACCAGGCGTCGTCGTCGAGGGACGCGGCGACGGCCGCCCGCACCTGCGGGGTCGTCAGGACCGCGCGGGGCGTGGCGGGCAGGGCGCCCAGCTTCTCCAGGAGCGGATGGGCGGCGTCGGCGTGCGCGACCTTCAGGCCGAGCCGGGCCAGGGTCTCGGGCGCCGGGCCCTCGCCGGGCGCGGGCAGCAGGACCTGCCGCGGCCCGATGGTGGTCCGCCCGCTCGCCAGCGGCACCGGCAGGCCGGAGAGCCGCTCGGGGTCGACACCCGCGAGCGTGTCGTACAGCCGCCGCCACCAGCCCGGCTCGCGCTCGAGGCCCGCGAGCCGGTCGACCGCCTCCGTCAACGGCACCCGCGCCACCCCGAGCGTACGCAGCTCACCGCGCCGCTCCAGGCCCGCGGGCAGCAGGCTCGGCAGCACCTCGGCGAGGACCCGCACCGTGTCGGCACCCGCACCTTCCACGACCTCGGCGTCCCGCGGCCGCAGCGCGACGGGCGCGTCCTCGTCGTCGGATGCCGCACGGGCAAGGGCGGGCGGCAGAAACTCCGTACGCGGCAACCGCTCCAGAATCGCGTGGCGCAGCGCCCCGTCGAGCGCGCTGTGGCCGAGCGGCCCGGGCACGAGCCCGATGATTCCCTCACCCACCGGCCGCCACCCGGCGAGGAGTTCGACGTACGCGTCCGCCGCGCGCTCCACCAGGAAGTCCGTGAGCGGTCCGGGGGCGGCGTGGCGGCGGCTGGTGTCCAGCGGGAACGTTCCGATGAGCAGCGCGGGCACGCCGAGCGGCTCGTCGCTGGGCGTCGGCGCGTGCACGACGGCAGTGGTGCGCGGTGCGCCAGGGGCGCCGTCGGCGTCCGCGGGCACGGCCCAGGTGATCTGCCAGTACGGGCGCAGCCGCTCCTCCACGGGCCGGTCGGCGAGCAGCGCCGGCTCCAGCGGGCCCTGGTGGGTGACGGTGCGCCAGCGCGTCGTGCCGTCGCGGGTGTCCTCGACGGTCGTGTACGGGGCGGACGGGGCGTCGTCCGACCGGCGCAGGGTGCGGGTCGCGCCGTCCGGGGTGCGGACGGAGACCTCCGTGAGCCCCGGCAGGGCCAGGAGCAACGCGTCGTCGATGCCGTCGAGCAGCCGGGCGACGAGGTCCTCGGCGGCGGCGTCGCGCAGCGGCAGGATGACGACGGTGTCGTAGCCGTCGGGGGCGGTGCCCTCGGCGGGCAGCGGAAGCCGGAGCAGCGGTACGTGGCCGTCGCGGCGGCGCATCTCGTCACCGAGTCCCGGGCTGAAGCGGGCGGTCTCGGCGGCCAGTTCGCGGGCCTCGGCGAGGGACCAGCGGACGCCGCCCGTGCGGCCCACCACGGCGGGCTCGTCCGACACCGCGAGCACCGCGGCGAACCCGACGCCGAACCGTCCCGTGGTCCGGCCCTCGGCCGCCGTCTCCCGCTTCGCGGAGGCCCGCAGCGTCGACAGGGACTCCACGCCGGCCGCGTCCAGGGGGGCGCCGGTGTTCGCCGCCGCCAGGACGCCGTCCTGAAGGGTGAGGGCGAGCCGACCGGGTACGCCCGCGCGGGCGGCCGCGTCCGACGCGTTCTGCGCGAGCTCGACGACCAGGCGGTCGCGGTAGCCGCCGAGAGCCAGGTCCTCCTCGGCGTTGGCGTCCTCCCGGAACCGGGCCGGGCTCGCCGCCCAGGCGTCCAGGACGGAGCGGCGCAGACGGGCGGTGCCGAACGGATCGGTGCCCTCGTCCGCCGGACGCACGGTCTTGCTCACGGTGGCTCCTTCTTGGCGTGGTCTGGCGTGGGCGCCCTGTGCGGGCGACGCGTGCGCCGACGCTACCGCGTCCTGCCGGGCCGTCCGCCGCCGTGGTCCCCGGCCGACCGTCGATCGCGCTCACGCGCTCGCCCTCAAACGCCGGGCAGGCTCGATTCCCCCACCCGCCCGCCCTCTCATCGCGCTCCGCGCTCGTCCTCAAACGCCGGACGGGCTAATTTCCCCCACCCACCCGCCCTTTCCACTGGGGCTGTCGCCCCAGACCCCCCGCAGATACCAGCCGGCAGCGGCGAGAAAATTCAGCCCGTCCGGCGTTTGAGGACGAGGCGCGGAGCGCCGGATAAAAGGGGTCCTAGGGGCGGAGCCCCTAGTTTCGGGAAGGGGCGGGTCAGGGGCGCACCCGCGAGGCACCCCGCCGCACCCGCACCACCTCCACAGCCACCGCCACCCCCACCACCACACCCACCGCCACCAGATGCTCCCGCCCGGCAAGGTTCGGCTTGAGGAGGGAGCCGATCACCGTCGGGACGACGGTGACCAGGCACAGGACGGGCGCCCGCATCCGCACCGACAGATAGGCGAAGAGCCCCACGACGGCCGCGGAGGCCCCGGTATCGACCGAGTGCGCGTACTCCTCCGACAGGCCCCCGGGCCAGTCGGGCCCGAGCGCCACCATCACGCGCGCACTGAGCGTCCCGGCCAGCGTGGCCCCGTACGCCACGAGCAGCGTCCGCCCGGGCCCGACGAGCGGCTGGGCCAGGCCGAAGGAGAGGACGAGCCGGGGGATGCCGCCCCACACCGGCTGGTCCCGGGTCGGCACGAAGACGGACACGGGGGTGCGCAGAAGCGACTGCCACAGCGGCTGGTCGGCCCGCACCTCCCCGACGAACCGGACGACCTCGTCGCTCGCCGGCACCTGCTGGAGCTCGTGCAGAACGATCATCGCGAGGGTGCCGAGCACCGCGAGCCAGACCCCGGCGACCCCACGGGACCGCAGTTCCCGCCAGGCCCCGACGCCCACATTCCGCCACTCCTGACGCAGGACGCGCCTGGTCCCGCCCATGAGTCGGCCCTTCGCACACATTTGTTCTACTGGGGCCAGGCTAAGCGATCGGGTCAGGGCGCGGCAGCCCGGCGGAGCGGCACCGCGTTGGGCGCGGCCGCGTCGTCCGCCTCCCGCGAGACCCCGTCCCACCACGCGCTGCCGTCCTCCAGATGCCGCAGCAGCACCCCCTCGCGGATCGCCCAGGGGCAGACGACGGCGGACCGGACGCCGGTCAGCTTCATCGCCGTATGGCCGACGATCGCCCCGGCGAGGCTCTGCGTGGCGCGCGGCGCGGAGATGCCGGGCAGCCGGGCCCGCTCGGCGGCGGGCAGCGCGGCGAGCCGTTCGACGGCCTCGTGCAGACCGGAACGCGTCAACTCCCGCCGTACGAACGGTCCCTGCCGCCCCGGCGCCGCCCCGGCGAGCCGCGCGAGCTGCTGGAACGTGCGCGAGGTGAGCACCCCGGTGTGCGGCCCCTCCCAGCGGATCCGCGCCGCCACGTCCCGCAGCTGATGGCGGGCCCGGCGGCGCAGCGCCCTGAGGGCCGCGTCGGACGGCGGGTCCTGGTCGTGGAAGCACTCGTGCGTGAGCCGGTTCGCGCCGAGCGGCAGGGACGCCATGAAGTCGGGGAGGCGGCCGCGCCCGAAGGCCACCTCCAGGGAGCCGCCGCCGATGTCGAAGAGGACGAGCGGCCCGGACCGCCACCCCATCCACCTGCGCGCCCCGAGGAACGTCAGCTCGGCCTCCACCTCGCCGGGCAGCGTGCACAGCCGCACCTCGGTCTCCGCCCGGACGGTCCGCAGCACTTCGAGCCGGTTCGGGGCGTCGCGCAGAACGGCCGTGGCGAAGGCGAGCGGGCTCTCGGTGCCCCAGCGCGCGGCCGTCGCGGCGGCCGATGCCATGGCCTTGACCAGGCGCCGCACCGGCTCCTCACCGATGGGCCCGCCGGGCACCACGTGCTCGGAGAGCCGCAGCTTCCACTTCGCCGTGTGCACCGGCAGCGGCACCCCGTCCGCCGCGTCGGCGATCACGAGCCGCACCGTGTTCGAGCCCACGTCCACCACGCTCATCCGCATGCGCGGGCGAGTACCCAGCGGGGGCGGAACATGCCTCGGGCGCGTGACCGGTCGCTCCCGCGCCGCTCCCGGCTCAGTTCCTGAGTACGCGGATCGTGCGCAGGCCGGGATCGGCGGTGTCGGGGATGTCCATGCCCGCGGCGAGCCCGCTGCGCAGGTAGTCGAGGACCGGCCGGGTGAGGCGCTCCCCGGGCAGCACCGCCGGGATGCCCGGCGGATACGGCGTGGCCATCTCGGCGGCGACCCGCCCCTCCGCCGCCGCCACCGGCACCGCCTCGACGTCGCCGAAGTACGCGTCGCGCGGCAGGCACACCTGCTCCATCCGCAGCTCGGCCGGGGTCGGCACGGCCACGCGCGGCGCGCCGGCGAGCTCGTCCCGGTGCGCGGCGAGGTCGCGCAGGCCTTCGAGGAGCGGGTCGGTGGTCTCGCGGGAGTCGGCGTGGGTGAGCTGCGCGCCGATCCGCCGGTGGTCGCTGATGTGCACGACCAGCTCGTGGTGCTCGCGCAGCCAGTCGGCGGCCCGGTAGCCGGTCGTACCGAGCCCCGACACGTCGATGACCGTGGGCAGCGGGTCGAGGTCGGCGGCGAGGCCGGGCCCGGTGAGGTCGGCGCGGCCGTTGACGTGCAGGCCGGGGATCTCCTCGATGCCGGCCTGCACCTCGGCGGTGAGCCGCAGCGCGTCGGAGAGCAGCCGCTGCCCGTGCAGGACCATCTGGCGGCGCCAGGCGTCGAGGCCCGCGTAGATCAGGGCGGAGGGGCTTGTGGTGCCGAGCAGGTCGGCGCGCGACGCCAGTTCGGCGGGGTCGATCCGCCCGCCCCGCAGATGGAACACCGAGCCCTGCTCCAGGCCGCTGCCCATCTTGTGGATGCTGGTCACGCAGACGTCGGCGCCCGCGTCCATCGCCCACGCCGGCAGGTCGTCGTGGAACGGCAGGTGCGCGCCCCACGCCTCGTCGACGATCAGCGGCAGGTCGCGGGCGTGGCACACGTCGGCGATGGCCCGCAGATCCGCGCAACTGCCGTACGGCGTCGGGCTGGTGACGAGCGCGCCGCGCGCGTCCGGATGCCGGGCGAAGGCCTCCTCGTACGCGGCCGCGGACGGCGGGTGCGCGAGCGCACGCTCCACGTCCCACCGCGGCTCCACCCACACCGGGTCGATGCCGCACAGGATCAGACCGGCCACCACCGACTTGTGCGCGTCCCTGCCGATCAGGAGCCGGTCGCCGGGCCCCGCCGCCGTCAGCATCGCCGCCTTCACCGAGAGGGAGCTGCCGCACGTCGTGAAGTACGTGTGCTCGGCGTGCACGGCGTCGGCCATCAGGCGCTCCGCGTGCCGCAGCACGTGCCCGCGCTCGAGCCGGTCGTCGAGGCCGCCGACGACGAGCACGTCCGACCGGAACACGGCGTCCCCGAGCACCCGCCGCGCCTGCGGATCGGCCCCCCGCCCCTGCTTGTGCCCCGGCGGCGTGAAGGAAAGACGGCCGCGGGCGTGGAACGCGTCGAGAGCGTCGAGCACGGGCGCGACCGTGTGATCCATGGGTTCCATGCTCGTACGGGTACCCCGATTCGGCCCGCCCGGCGGTGGACTACTCCTTGCTGCTCCCGGCTGCTCCCTACTACTCCGGCTACTCCCGGGCGAAGACGATCATCATCGGCTGCGGTCGTTTCGAGTACGGCTTCGACACCAGATCCGTACTGACGTAGAGCCGCCCGTGGCCGTACCGCACCTCGGACATCAGCGGGGGAATCGCGCTCGCCGACTTCTTCGTCGTCAGGAGCGTCGTCGGCTTCAGGGTCCGCCCGTCGAGGGACAGCACCTGCGTGCCGAGGCGACTGCGGTACGCGAGGATGTTGGGGCCGTCCATGCGCAGTGGGAACATCGGGCTGCCGCCCGCGCCGGACGAGACCCGCTGGCCCGTCATCTTCCCGGTGGCGAGGGAGAACACGACGATGTCGTTCAGCGAGCTGATCCCGTCCGGCGCGTCGCGGCGCGCGGTCGGCACGTACAGGCGGCCGTTGCCGACGACGATGCCGATGCAGTCGTTGACGATCGACGCGGTGTCGCAGTCGTGCAGGTACCTGCGGTCCTCGAGCGTGATCCGCGCGCGCAGCTTGCCGCGCTCGTCGAGCGAGAAGACGTCGCTGGCCCCGGAGTCGCTGATCTCCCCGGAGTCCAGGCCGATCACCACCGGCTTGGTGGAGATCACGTTGGGGCCGCGGACGCCCTCGGGCAGCCGGTGGCTCCACCGCGGCTTGCCGGAGGTCGGGTCGAGCAGCTGGATCCGGTACGACGGCCTGACGATGTCGCCGCACGCGCGGACCGCGACGAGCCGCTCCCCGCCGCCGTACCCCACGTCCCAGCACTTCGCGCCCGCCCGCGGCTTCCAGCGCAGCGCACCCGTGCGCAGGTCGAAGGCGGCACCGCCGCGGATGCCGCCGACGGCGACGGTGTTCCCGCTGATCGCGGCCTGGTTGAACTCCGCCTTGTCCTTCTGGTAGCCGATGGTGACCGACTTGGTCCACAGCTTGTCGCCGGTGTCGACCTTGAACGCGGTGATCTGCGTGCAGGGCGCGCGGAACCCGCGATCGTCGTGCGGGGTGGGGGCGGTGACCACCACGGCGATCCCGCCCGCGCCGACCTCCGGCGACCCCGCGCACGACTGGCCCGGCTTGTCGAAGGCCCACCGCTTCTTCCCCGTGCCGGCGTCGAGCCCGATGACCTTGGACACCGACGACTTCACGTACACCTTGTCCGTGAGCCAGGAGCCGCCGACGGGCCAGGTGCTCTCCTTCTTGGGCAGCTTCGGCACCGGGGCGCCGCCGTGGAAGGTGGCCTCGGGGTTCTTGGGCACGGTCTCCTGGGGCTTGGCGGCCGCGGGCTTCTTGCGCGCGCCCTTGCCGCCGCCGTCCTCGTCGTCACCGGACGACGCGACGTACCAGGCCCCGCCGGCGGCGGCGAGCGCGAGCGCGACGACGCTCGCGACGACGGCGGCGGCCCGGCGGCGCCCGCCCCCGCCGCCGGTGGGCGGGGCCTGCGGGGGCCCGAAGCCCTCCGGCGGCGGAGGCACGGGCGGACCGAAACCGGGACCGGGAGCGGGAGTGGAAGCGGATCCGGGACCAGGACCGGGACCGGGTATCTGCGGCGGCGGTCCGAAGCTGCCCCGCGGTGTGTTCTCGGGCGGCGGGAACTGCTGACTCATCGGGTCTCCAGGGACAGGCGTACGACGCGTACCGGAGCAGCGCCATGTGGCCGCCGGGGCAGGGGACTTGCCATGCCGAAAGTGTGCACGAACGACGCCGGACTTGGAGATACTTTCTAGAAAAGAAATCCAACTCGAAGCCCCTGCAACCCCCTTGGACCTGCCCGATCTGCTCTACGCTTGACGCCATGGCGGCGAAACAGCAGCGGGGCGAGGCAACGGTCGACCTGCTCCTCGACAGCGCGCTGCAGGTGTACGCGGAGTCGGGCCAACAGGGCTTCACGGTCAACGCGGTGACCGCGGCCAGCGGCGTGAGCTTCGGCAGCCTGTACCACCACTTCGGCAGCTTCGACGGCCTGGCGGCGGCGCTCTACCTGCGCTGCGTGGACCGGCTCTGCGACCCGGTGGTGGCCGCGGTCACCCGCTGCCGCACCGCCCGCACCGGCATCCGGGCCTTCGTCACGGCGTACCTCGACTTCACCCGCGAGCACCGCGACGAGGCCCTGTTCCTGCACGGCTCGGCCTACTCCGGCTATCTGACGGCGCACGCGCGGCAGGTGATGGCGGTCAAGGAGACCAAGTTCGCCCCCATCGCGGCCTGGATGCAGCCCCGCGTCGCCGCGGGCGAGGTGGTCCCGCTGCCCGCCCACCTCATCGAGGTCCTGGTGCTTGGCCCGGTCGCGGAGACGGCCCACCGCTGGCTCTCCAGCACGTACGAGGTGGACCTGGACGAGGCCGCGCGGGTCCTGCCGGACCGGATCTGGCGGTCGCTGCGGCCCGACGGGGCGTGATGAGGCCGGAGGCCGGTGACGTCGGCCCCCGGCCGGGGTGGAACCGGGTGGACGTCAGACGTCCAGCTCCGCCTCGTCCCGGTCGAGCGCCGGATCGAGGAAAGCCCGCTGCTGTTACGGGACTTGATCAGCCGGATCAGGTGGTACTGGCCGTTGAGCGTGCTGAGGATGTCCTCGATCTCGCTCTTGAGCCCGGCATTTCCATGGTGCGCACCTTGGCGCGGACCACGTCGGAGTTGCCCGCGGCGGCCACCGACGGGTCGAGTTCCTTGTTGCCGCCGAGGGCATCCGTGGTGAGGGCGGCGAGGCGCTGTGCCCCCTCGTCGGTGGCGTCGACGGCGAGGACATGGCCGTCGACGTCGGGCAGGGGCAGGGGCGGGGTCGGCGAGGTCGAACAGCGCAGTGAGCAGACAGATCTCCAACTCCCCGTACGTCACATGCCCCTCGGCGACGAGGATCTGGCCGAGCCCGCGGCGCGGCCCCGCCCGGCTCGCCGCCTCGTCCCAGGCCGCGCGGGACAGGCCGCCGCCCGGGGTGAGCAGCACGTCGACGCCCGGCGCCGCGGCGAGGCGAAGGAGCATCGGGTACCGCGTGGGCAGCGCGGCTTCGGTGGCCGCCGTCCTCATTCCGGGACCGGCTTCCGGGCCTCATTCGAGGACCAGCCTGCGGGCGACGACCTGGAGGCGGAGCCGGGCGACGGCGAGGTTGCCCGCGTGGCGGTCGAGCCACACGTGCAGCAGGACGCTGCCGTCGGCCGTGCCGCGCCCGTCGGGGGCGGGTGGATGGAACGTGCCGTACTCGACGGACAGGCGGGCGAGGTCGGCGGTCTCGGCCGCGGCCGCGTCGGTCCTGCCGTGCGGCGGCCGCCCGGCGGAGCCCAGGGCGAGCCCGCAGGTCCAGTCCACGAGGGCGGCGCCCCGCGCGCCCGGCAAGGCCATGACTTCACCCAGACACACGTCGATACCGGGCACGCGGACTCCCCTCCCCACGCGGCGCCCCGACGCGCCCGCGGCGCCGCGATGACGCGGAAGGTTATGCACGGCGACGGCACCGGCGGAAGGGCCTGGCGCATTCCGTCGGAATCCATCGGAACGTGCCGGATGACGACAGGACCGTGCTGTCGGGTGCCCGTTCGGTGACGTAATTCGGCAGCACGCGCGAATGGCCGGACCACGGATCGGTGACCGTCAAGTACTCGGTCCCCGACCCGGTCGGAAAGGGGTACGCGCAGGCCATGCGGGACCACAATCCGTCACATTGCGCGAGTGCCACGGGAATGTGCGTGCTGATTGGTAGACATGCCCCCTCGATGCCCACGTCGGGCATCAGTGTGAATTCACGTGCCCAGTACGGGAATTCGGCATGCCGTGCGTCGGGATGCCCGGATCCGGACCGGCCCTTTCGTCCACCACGGCTCGGCAGCCAAGGGGAGCGATGTCGGACCTGCACGGCCTCCTCGGCACGACCGGGCACGCCCTCCTGTCCCGCACGCTCGCCCAGTGCGAGGCCGACGCGGTCACCGGGGCGGTACGGGTGCTCGGCCGCCCCGGCGGGGTGTTCCACCTGTCGCGGGGGCGCGTCGTCGCCGTCGTGAGCCCCGGCGCTCCCGGTCTTGAGGTGCTGCTGCTGCGCTCGGGCCGGTTGAGCGACGAGGCGTGGGAGGAGGCGGTGGCGTCGGGGCGGGGCGGTGGCGGCACCGGGGCAGGCGGGGTCGGGCGCGTGGCGGGGGACCCCGGCGCCGAGCTGGTGGCGCGCGGCGCGATCGGGGCGGCGGAGCTGCGGGTCCTCTCGGTGATGGCGCTGCGGGACGCGGTGTTCGCGGTGCTCGCGGGGGAGATATCGGAGTGCGCGACCACGCCGGACCGCGTGCTGACCGCGGACCGGGACCGGTTCGCGGCCGCCGACCGGGAGCGGTTCGCGGCCGCCGACCGGGAGCGGTGCGCAGCCGCCGACCGGGAGCGGTGCGCAGCCACCGAACGGAACCGGCCCGCACCGCCCCCGCCGAGTGCCGCCCGGGGCGAGGAACCGGCCCGACTCCTCCAGGAGGCCGCGCGCAAGCTCACGGCGCTCGCCGCGCTCCCCGGGGCCGTACTCCCCGACCGGCACCGCCTGCGCCAGACCACCGCCATCGGCGCGCACGCCGCCACCCGCGCCGAGACCCTGGCTCCCGTACGCAGGGAGATCCTCTACTTCGCCGACGGCCGCCGCACCCCGAGGGACATCGCGTTCACATCGGGCCGGGGCGTCTACACGGTGACGGTGGAGGCGTCCCGGATGCTCGGCGAGGGCCTCCTGGAACGGGCGGGCCCGAGCACCCCCGCACCCGCCCCGGGCCCGTCCCCCGCGCCCCTCTCCCGCCGAGCGCCGACCCGCGCGCCGGAACCGCCCGCCGACGACCTCCCACGCCGCAGCCCCGGGGCCAGCGGCATGACCGGAACTCTCGCCGCGGGCCACCCCGCAGCGAGCTGGAAAGGGCTCCTCCGATGGGGCAGCCGGAACCGCTCGACGGACCCCGGCACCTGAAGCCCCCTCCCGGAAGAGCCACGAAGAACACAACGCACCAAGAAGACACAACGTACCGAGCACACAAACCGCATATGGGCGAGGGGCCATGGAATGAACCACGAGGCATTGACAACGGAAATGCGGGACCTGCGCGAGCAGTTGGCGGGGATCACGGACACGGCGGTGGCGGCCGCCGACGGACTGCTCATCGCGTCCGACACGGACGAGGCGATCGACCCGGACGGACTCGCCGCGCTCGCGGCGGCGAGCCTGGCGGTGTCCCAGCGCCTGACCTCGGCGACCGACCGGGGCATGCTGCGCCGGACCGTGTCGTACGGCAGCAGGGGCTGCGCGGCGGTGTACGCGGCCGGCGACAAGGCGCTGGTCGTCGTCCTGGGCGACGAGGGCCTCGACCTCGACCGGCTGCACCGGGAGTCGCAGCCGGCGCTGCGGCGCATCGAGACCATCCTGACCGACGGGGCGTGAGAGACATGGCGGGCAAACGAATGCCGCAGGGCTTCTCGGACCAGTGCATGGCCCTGGCCAAGGCCCTCCGCTCGGAGACACCGGACTGCCTGGCCAGCGGGGTCGTCGACATGTCCACGGGCATGCTGCTGTCCTGCGAGACGGTGGACAGCCACCCGCCGGAGGTCCTCGACCTGCTGGCCGGGGCGACCCTCGACCTGTTCCAGGGCCGCACGGTGGTGATGATCGAGGACGTCTTCAAGGAGCGCAGGGGCGTCGACAGCGACCAGCACTACTTCCAGGAAATCCTGGTGAACAGCGACCACTTGACCCACTTGTTCATCCGCATGAACGACCGCCAGGACGTGGTAGCGGTAGCCGTCTGCCGCAAGTCGGTCAACGCAGGAATGCTCTTCGCCCAGGCCCGCCGCGTGGTACGCGAGTACGCGGGTCTGTGACGCTGGGGTGAGCGCCGGGGCCCTGGACGGTGACGGCCAGGGCCCCGGGGACGGGCTCAGCTGCCGGTGAGGGAGATGGCCAAGTCCGTGATGCTCAGGGGGAACTGGTTGATCTGGGTCGCTTCGCCGGTGAAGAGGTTGACGGTGTAGAGGGACGGGTTGTTCGCGCCGTACGGGGTGAGCGCGGCGAAGGCGGTGTTCGTGGTCGTCTTGCCGTTGACCACGGTGCTGAAGATGTCGAGGCCCGCGTTGGCGCCCGCGTCGAAGCCGAGGGCGCCGACGGGGGACAGGGTGCCGTTGTTGGCCGGGGCCTGGATGACGAGCTGGTCGACGCGGGTGTCGATGTCGTTCAGGACGCTCCCGGTCGACCCGTTCAGGTCGTTGTTCGTGTACGCGGCCGCGGTGACGCCCCGGGCGGGCGAGGGCGAGGGCGGCGTCGTGAGGATGCCGTCCTCGGTCGTGGTGTGGTCGTTGAGGTTGTGCCGCAGGTTCTGGGCGTTGTCGCTGATCACCCTGAGCCGGTCGGCCGCCGGGTTGAAGTCGACGCCGAAGTTGGTGCCGTACAGCGCGATCTGGAGCTGGGAGACCTTGGTGACGACGACGTCCGGGGTGGCCGGCGGGGTCTTGATCGTGTAGATGCCGCCCTTGTCGCCGACGCCGTACAGCAGACCGTCCTGGACGCGGAAGTCGATGCCGATCAGCTTCTGGTCGCCGGAGAGTCCGTTGATGGTCCGCACCCAGTCGAGCACGTTCGGCCGGTCGGTGGTGAACATGGCCATCAGGGTGCCGTCCCCGGAGATCCCGAACGCCCGCAGGCTGGGGACGGCGGCGCGGTCGGGGGCGGCGGAGCCGGTGCCCGGGGCACTCACCAGGAGCGCGGCCGACGCGGACAGGACGGCGACCGCCGCCATGATTCTCTTGGACAGCGCTTTCGCGTTCATTGAATTTTCCCCTCCCAGGCTGAAAGAAAGTCAGTGCGTGGCGTACGCATATGAGCGCGGCGTGCCCATATGAAATATGGCTGCTGGCTTCCCATTAAGCGGGCGCCACCGTGGCCCGACAAGCGGATGGGGCGTCAAGAAGGCCCAGGTCCGGCAAGTTTGCGCCCCGTGATAAAAGCACGGACGATACGCAGCACCCGATTCACCCGGAGTGACAAATCCCGTCCGGTTTTCATCTGTTGACCGACCACCCGGAATGTCATGCTCGCCATCATGGGGAGCCTCTTCGCCGAGCTGGCCCGGAAGGCGGCGATGAACGCGCGCCGCGAGGTCGAGACGTACGCGCGCGAGATTCCGGAGTTCGCGCTCCTGGACGCGAACCCCCGGGCCAGGGCCGAGACGCTGGAGTACGCGGTGTGGCTGCGCCACCGAACGAACGAACTCGCCCCGACCAACAGCGCGTTGACGGACGCCGACCTCGACTGCATCGCGTCGATGGGCGAGGCGCGGGGCGGGACGGGCCTGTCCCTGGACTCACGGCAGCGGATCCTGCGCCTGCACACCGCGCTCATGCTGCGCGAGATCAACGAGGCCACCGACGCGCAGCGCGGCGGCGACGCCGAGGAACTCCTGCGGATGATGAGCTGGTTCGCTCCGCAGGGCGAGCGCGGCATCGGCGCGTACCGCAGGGGATTCGTGACGGCCCTGCGCCGCCGCCTGCCGTACGGCGAACAGGTCGCCCTCCTCACCAGGTCGCTCCTGACCGCGGACGCCATGGCGGCGGAGCTCGCCGCATCCGTGGGCATGGAACTCCCCGAGCGCTGCGCGGTCACGGTGATCCGAGCCCCGGACCGCCCCACCGGCGACCACGACCTGGACCACGAGATCGAGGCCCTGGCCAAGACCCACCAGGTCCCCCTGATGTGGTGCCCACAGCCCGCCACCGCCACCGCCACCGACACCGGCCCCGGCACCGGCAATGGAAGGAGCAACGGCAGGGGCGGCGAACTGATAGCCCTGATCCCCCTGCCGCCGGGCCCGCACAACCTCGTGCCCGACCCCCTCACCCCCACCCCCCTCGTCCACGACCTGGTCCACGACTTCGCCCAGACCCTCGGCCGCCCCTGCGCCGCGGGCACCGCCACCGCACCCCTCTCCGACCTCGCCGACGCCCTCGACCGGGCCAGACGGATCAGCAGAGCGGCCCCGCTGCGCCGGGCACCCGCCCCCCTGGAGGCGCACACGATGGCGGACGTCTTCGTCGAGCTCGCGACCGCGGACATCCCGCACGTCGACGACTGGCTCAGGGCGGTCGCCCGCCGCCTCGACCCCGGCCCCGACCTCGTCGCCACCCTGGACGCGTACTACCGCCACGACATGAACCGCGCCACCACGGCAGCGGCCCTGAACGTCCACCCCCGCACCCTCGACTACCGCCTCCGCCGAGTCCGCGAACTCACCGGCATCCCCCCGACGTCGACCCGAGGCGTCCGCATCCTCAGCGCGGTCGTCACACGACGCCTCTCCGGGGCGTGGCCCTGAACCGGTGCGCTCATCGGCTCTGCCACCACGCCAGGCCACACGCGACGAGAGCCGAGCCCGCCGCGGTGGCGATCCCGCGTACGGCGCCGAACAGGGCGGCACGCCCCACGTGGCGGGCGGTGCGCCGTCGCCTTCGTTGCTCGGGCCTGCTCATCAATTGCTCCTCCGGTCAGTCGTGTTGCTGCTTCGAGCTGTCGGCCGGAGTCTTCTGCGGTTGCCGTGAAAGAGGCCCGGATGAGCGGGAGGGCCGGGCGTATTCGTCCTACGCTGCTGTTCGACGAGGTGCCCGCCGTGCCCGCTGCGGGCGGGCACGGGGCGGCGGGCAGGAGGGGGACCGCGGGTGACGGCACGCTCCCGGGGGGCACGGGAACTGGTCGAGCAGCTGCGCGCACTGGAACAGCGGGCGCGGACCGCACGCCGCAGGGCCGGTCGGGCGTACTCACGGCGGGAGGTGAGCCAGGCGCTCGGCAAGCCGCCGTACAACAGGGCGGTCGACAACCAGCGGATCAGTGCCTGGGTGCCGCTCACCGCGGACAGGGACCCTCAGGTCCCGAGCGACAGGAGCAGCGACGACGTAGTGGCGCTGGTGCGGCTGTGGAGTTCCTGGGCGGGCGAGGTCCTCAACGAGCGTGACTGGCGGGACCTGTTGGAGAGGGCGCAGCCGGCGCGGAGTCTCCGCGCGACGCCGGCCCGACCCGGGCGGCCGGTCCGTGAGGTCACCGATCCGTTCGCTCTGGAGGTGCACGAGGCCATCGACGGCGGCGGTGCACCGGAGTTGCCGCTGCTGCCGCTGTACGCCCGCCGCAGGCACGACCGGTGGCTGTCCGGCGTGGTGGACGGCGTCACCGGGCAGGGCGCAGGGGAGCCGACCAGCGCCCTCGCCGTTCTCGTCGGTGAGTCCTCCACGGGAAAGACAAGAGCGTGCTGGGAGACGCTCGGCCTGCTTCCCCCCGACTGGCGGCTGGTGTATCCCCTCGTACCGAGTCCCGCCGAAGCACTGCTCGCCGCGCTGGACGGCATCGCTCCCCGCACGGTCCTGTGGCTCGACGAGATCCACCGTTTCCTGGGCGGCGACCGGGGCGAGCAGGCGGCCGCCCGGTTGCGCGAGGTGCTCGCCGACCCGCGGCGGGGCCCGCTGCTGGCCCTGGGCACGACCTGGCCCGTCCTGTGGCGGGACCTGGTCAAGCCGCGCAGGGTCGGCGACCGCAGGGATCCGCACGCACAGGCGCGTGCTCTGCTCACCGGCAGACACCATCGCGTACCCGACACCTTCGAGGGTGCGGACCTGCCCGAGCTGCGGCGCCTCGCCGCCGCGGACCTCCGGCTCCAGGAGGCGCTGGCCCACGGCGAGCAGGGGCAGATCACCCAGTACCTCGCCGGTGGCCGCGCTCTCGTCGACCGGTACGAAACCGCCACGGCCCTGCAGCGGGCCCTCATCGAGTCGGCCATGGACGCCCGCCGCCTCGGGCACGACACGGCTCTCCCCCAGCTCCTGCTGGAAGCGGCGCTCCGCGGCTACCTCACCCGCCATCAGTACGACATGGTGGCGGACGGCGACATCGAGCACGCCCTGGCGGAACTGGCCGAGCCGTCGCACGGCGCCCGCGGCCCCCTCACGCCCGTCACCCTCCGCGAACCCGGCCGGCCTCGCCTGACCACCGACAAGGTCAGGCTCGCGGACTACCTGGACCAGTACGGCAGGAAGGAACGGCACGCCCAGGCCCCACCGGCCGGGCTGTGGGACGCCCTGACGGACCACGCCGCGGGGGAGTCGCTGACCGCCCTGGCCGAGTCGGCCCGGGAACGGGGGCACCTGCGGATCGCTCTGCGGCTGCTCGCGGCCGCGACCGAAGCGGGGGTGCCGGGGGCTGCCCTATCGGCGTCCCGACTCCTGGAGGGGGTGGGGCGGCACGACGAGGCGCTGCTGTGGTCCCTGCCTCTCGCGGAAGCCGGGGACCCCCAGGCCATGGTGCAGACGGCCGGGCTCATGGAGAAGCCCCGACGGGCCGAGGCCGTCGCCTGGTACGAGAGAGCGGCCGAAGCGGGCCATCACAACGGCTGGCTCTACGCGGGCATGCTCCAGCACCAGGCCGGAGAACACCTGGACGCAGAGGCCTGCTACCGCCGCGCGATCGCTGCCGGTGTCACCAGCGGACACGGGTCGTTGGCCTACCTGCTGGACAGGGTGGGGCGTACGGAAGAGGCATTCGCCCATCACCGGCAGGAGGCCGAGGCCAACGGCGGGTACGCCGTGATGCAGACGGCTGCCCTGATGCGGGAGCGAGGCGACAGCGGCGCCGCCGTCCTGTCCTGGCTGCTGCCGCGCGTAGCGGAGGAGGACGGGAAGGACGGTCCCAGGATTCCGTGGGCGTGGGGCGCGTTGCTCAAGCACTTGGCCGTGGACGCGACGCTGCGGCACCGCTTGCGGAGTCTTGTCGATCAGGAGGCACAGGACGACCCGGTGCGGGGGGAGTTGACCGCCGTGCTGGATCAGGCGGAGGAGCTCGCCAAGGGCGACCAGGCCCGGGGCCCGAGCGTCGCCGATGCGCCCGGGCAGCAGCAGGGCCGCCCGGATCAGCGGCCCGCCGGGGCAGAGGTCCTCCACACCACTCGGCACATGAACGAGGCACTCGACCGCCTCCGCCGCGCTGCGCACGCCGGCGACCCGGACGCCTGGCACCAGTACGCGGAACTGCTGCGGTCAGCCGGTCGCACGGAGGACGCGCGGCGCATGCTGCGGTACGGCTGGGAGCCCGACGGCGAGATCTCGCAGCCGTGGAGCGCGGCACCGTCGGCAGTCGGTCACGTCCGCGCGTCCGGAGCCTGACCACCGCCGCGCGCGAGCGGGCCCTGTTCGCCGGCGGGCGCCAGCCGGAGTCCGAACAGGCCCGCGTAGACCTCCAGGCGCTGGC
This sequence comes from Streptomyces sp. NPDC059003, assembly GCF_042740445.1. Classification (NCBI taxonomy): domain Bacteria; kingdom Bacillati; phylum Actinomycetota; class Actinomycetes; order Kitasatosporales; family Streptomycetaceae; genus Streptomyces; species Streptomyces sp. NPDC059003. The sequence goes on from NZ_JBHYJH010000068.1 coordinate 28,204, forward strand.
GCACCCACTCGGGCGGCTCGCCCACCGCCCGGGCGCAGTGCTCGATCCGGTCCTGCCCCACCGGTCCTGTCAGCGCGGGGAGCGTGCCGTCGAGGCACTCGGAGAGGATCGCGAGATCCTGCCAACAGGGCACGGCGTCGGGCACGTCGGTGAACGGCGGCGGTGTTGCCTCCAGGGCGAGGTAGGGCACGACGCGCCGCCAGGTGTGGCGTACGGACTCGCCGAGGCGGCCGGCGACGCTGACCAGGTCGAGCGGCAGCAGCGGGGATCCGGGAGCGGAGACGCGGTACGCCGGATCGACCGCCACGACATCGTGGACGGTGGGCACGTCGTCCGGCAGGGCGGCCTCCGCCTCGGCGGACAGCTCCGGTACGAGCGCGCCGATGGCCCGCAAGGGGGCCATCGCCCGGTACGCGGCCCGTGCACCGAGAGTGCGGACACGGGCGTACGCCACGAGCCGCTGCGCGGTGAGCGGAGCCCAGCGGGGCGTCTCGAACCACTCGTAGCCCACGTCCTCGTGCGGCCCGTCGGCGATCAGCGCCGCCGTCTCCTCCCACGTCGGGACGAACGTACTCAGCTCCCCGGGCGGTCGCGGGGCCACGAGACCGGCGCTCAGCCCCAGGTTCCGGGCTTCCTGGTACGCGGTGTCCCACAGGACCGACAGCTGTTGCCGGAGCCGCTGGCTGCCGGTGAACAGCACGGCCGAGGTCGCCGGTACGGGATAGTCGGCGCCGTCCCAGCTGGGATCCTCCCCGGAGAACGCGTACCTGCTGGGCGTGGGCAGGTCGTCCCAGGAGCACAGCAGCTTCGCCGCGTCCGGCAGGTCCACTCCGGCCTCCCGCAACTCGTCCGCAGACCAGGAGAGTTCCTCCCACGACGTCTCGTGGGAGCGCGCGAACGCGAGATCTCTGAGAGAGACCCCGTCCTCCAGGCGGATGTCCGTCTCGTGCAGCCACCGTACGAGGTTGCCCGTGTCCGGTGAGGGGACCACGTCCCGTCCGGGCGAGCGCTTGGTGTAGCGCCGACGGTGGACCACGCTGAGGGCTTCGGCCTCGCGGGCGAGGGCGCGTTCGGCCTCCCGCACCGAGATCTCGTGTTCCGCGGCCAGTTCGACGGTGGCGGCCCAGGGCAGCACGGGACGGCCGTCGGCGCCGTGCTCGATGTAGCGGCGCAGGACGGGAAGGACGTCGGGCGGCACGGCGCCCCACCGGGCGGCCAGGACCGGATCGGGCACGGGGCGGCCCAGCCAGGCGAACTCGGCCATCCGCCGGTGCACTTCGCCGACGTCGACGCCTGTCGCGGCGGCCACCACCGGTACGTCCCAGGGATGTACGGCGGGCCGCCAGTGGTCCTCGTCCTCCTGGAGGTAGAGGATCCTCAACTCGGCGTCCGTGCAGACGTGGTCGCGGTGCCGGGCCGGGGCGGCGCCCAGTTCCCCGCCGACGAACGGCGCGTACCGGGAGCATGCCTCGGCGAGCTCGCCCAGCGGCTTGCGGAACTTGGCGGAGGCGCGAGTGATGCCGGAGAGGTCGTCGGGCGGGTGCCGGTAGTACATCGTCGGGGCGGGCTCTTCCCTGCGCCGCAGGGGGCGCCCCCAGACGGTGATGTCGAAGTGACGGTTCAGCGGATCGGGCTTGCTGCCCAGGAGCCCGTTCACGATGCACCAGTCGGTGAAGTCCGGCGTCCAGTCCAGATCGCCGCCGCCGAGGACGGCAGGACCGGCGAGCCGCGGATGGGCGATGCGCATGCCCCGCGTCGCGCGGAGCACCTCCGCCACCGTTGTCTGCTGTTCATAGGCCATCAGGACTGCCGTACGCCAGTCGCCGTCGACCTTGGCCGCGATGTCCGACCATCCGGCCTGCGGCACGGGGTGGCCCGAGAGGGACGAGGGCAGCGCCTCCTTGCGGCCCCGGACCCCGGGGCGCAGGGCGGCGAGGCGCCAGGGCCGGACGGTCTCGGAGAGCGTCTCCTCCTTGCTCTCACGCCGCCCCGACGGGCTGCCCAGGGAGGCGTCCAGCCTGAAGCAGCCGACCTCGTCGAGGTTCACCTGCCGGCCGGTGCCGACCGACGCCGGCACCCCGCGTCCCCGCAGGACCTCCCACAGAACCCGGGCGGTCGAGGGGTCGCGCGACTCCATGCTCCACAGCCACTCCAGGTCCAGTCCCGCCCCGGCGACGAACGCGTGGGCGCCCTCCCGCAGCCGCTCCTCGGCCCAGAGGACGTCGTAGCGCTCCAGCGTCTTGCGGTTGACACTGAGTTCGCCCGCGTGCGCTCCCGACAGGTTGAGCACGTACCCGAACGTCCGCTTGTCCGTGGCGATCCCGTCGCACACGATCGCTCCGTCGCCCGAGACCCACCACAACGTGCCCGGCACCGCCTCGACGGCGAACCGGGTGGAGAAGGAGCCCGGCTCGTCACCGGACTTGAGCCGCCCGGGAAGCCAGGTCTCCTCGGCACCGTCCTGGTCGCACACCTCGAGGCGGAACTCGCTGAGCAGGACCAGGGAGCGCAGCACCGACACGGCGGAGCCCCCGGGCAGCGCCCCCGCGCGGCGCAGGTGAAGGCGGACGCGGGTGCCGCCGTCGGGCAGCGCCGTGCCGTCGCGCTCGTCGTCCTCCCGTACCCGGAAGAGGCTGCCGCTGACCGGGATCTCGACGCGCAACGCCTTGTCGGCCGGGCGGCCGTCCTGGCCGACCGGCCGGGTCACGATCGTCATCTCGTCGGCGAGCATGAAGTAGCTGAAGACGCCGATGCCGAAACGGCTGTTGGGGTAGAGCCGCAGCGAGCTGTCGTGCCGCAGCCACATGGCCTGCTCCCGGCGGAAGGAGTGCGACTGGTCGAAGCGGCGGCCGGCCCGGGTGAACGTGCTCTTCAGCTGGTCGGCGGTCATGCCGACGCCGTTGTCCACGCACTCGACGTACGTGCCGCGGCCGTCCTCACCCACCTCGATGCGGATCCGGCCCGCCCACGGTGCCGGCTCACGGCCGAGCGCCCGCAGGTACCGGACGCGCATCTCCCGGTAGCGGCAGGCGTCCATGGCGTTCTGGTACAGCTCCCGCAGGGCGAGTTCGGGCTCGCCGTCGTACAGCTTCTCGCCCATCAGCAGGCGACGGATCTCGGTCTGTGCCAGCGAGAAGCGGGCGAGCGGTACGTCGTAGGCGTCCGTGCCGCGCTCACGGTCCGGCCGGAGCCGGTGGTCGGACAGCCGGGCGGGCAGCCCCCGGAGCAGCGCGGCCTCGTCCTGCGGGAGCTGGCGGGCCGTCTCCCGCAGCACGTACCCGAGGTCGTCGGCGTCCTCGACGACGGAGGCGAGTGCCGCGTGGATCGCCGGATGCGGGCAGACCGCGTCCAGATGCAGATACGAGGGTGCGCTCCCGTCCTGGTCGAGGTCCCAGAGGGCGTCCCGGAGCACGGTGATCACCTCGCGGGGCGCCACCGGATCGGAGACGGCGAGATGTTCGGCGAGGACCTCCGGCAGGCACCGGGCGTCGAAGGCCAGCAGTCCCGCGAGCCGCAGCAGCGCCGCAAGGGGCCGTACGCGCAGGCGCCACGCCGTTCGGCGGACGACGTGCCGGTCCGGCGGCAGCCGCTGGTCGTCCGGCGGAGCCCCGAGGGCGAGGCCCGCGGCGATCGCGCGCAGCGCGGTGGACAGCGCCTCCGCCCGGCTGCCGAGCCGCTCGCCCGGTGTCGGCGGTGCCACGTCGAGGAGCCGGGCCACGAAGCTGTCGACAAGGACCGCGGGCACGGCCTCCTCGTCGGTCGCGAACCGTTCCTCGATCCAGCGGTGCACCAGCCAGAGCGCGACGGCGTGCCGATCGTCCTCGGGGTCCCCCAGCCACAGGTACGCGTCCGAGAGCTTCTCGGCGATCTGGGGGTAGTGCTCGGTGATCTGCTCGTAGTGCCGCCGTTGGGCGTCGGCCTTGGTTCTGCGCCGCACGAGTCGCGGATGGAACTCGGCTGCCTGGCTCAGCCGCGCGGCCCAGGCCGTCTCGTGCAGCAGGACGCCGGCGATCAGCGCGGTGACCTCCAGGGCGGACAGTTCCGCGCCCTTGGGCAGCAGCAGCGGGAGGCGGTCGGTCAGCAGCCGCACCGGGTACTCGTCGTCGGCCCACGGATCGGGCAGCCGTTCCTGAGCCCGGTGGACGTGTCGGGCGGCCTGCGTGGCCAGGGCGGACAGGCAGTCCTGGAGATGAGCCACGGTGTCCGTGTCGCAGTCCGGGACCCGCTCCCACAGGGCCGGTGTGCGAACGGCGTCCTGCCAGGCCTGCAGCAGCCGTCTGCCCCGGGCGACCTCCAGGGACCGGGTCTTCTCCGCCAGGTCGTTCCCGTAGCGGATCAGCACCGCTTGCGGCCCGGCCGCCGCCCGCGCCGCGAGTGCCTGGGTCTCGCGTCTGGTCGCCTCGTACACCTGCTCCACGGTCGTGGCCTCGGTCAGCGGGTCGAAGGCCCGGGCGAGCGACGACGTGAAGAAGCTGCCGGTCTCCGCCAAGCTGCTGAGCTCGCCGGGGCTGCAGCTGGTCATCATGGCGAAGCCGCTGTGGGGCGGGCCGTGGACGATGGTGCTGCCGAAGGCGGGGGTCTGCTCGTCCACCGCCCCGCGGCAGGCGTCGATCAGCCACAGCACGGTGCCGGCCGAGCAGTTGGCCAGGTACGGGCTGATGTCCGCCCGCAGGAGCGATTCCTGTACGTGGGGCCGCTCCCACCCGGCCGCGCCGCCGCCGTCGTCGGCGGGGGCGCGGGCGTCGGACGGCACCAAGTAGTCGGTGGTGCCGATCCGGACGCCGTGTCCGGTGAAGTAGAGGAGCAGGGTGCTGCCGGGCGGCGCGCTCGCGGAGAGGTAGGAGAGGCGCTCGGTGATCTCGTTCCGGGTGGGATCCAGCAGGGTCTCCACCGCGTAGCCGCTGCCGCGCAGGGCATCGCCCAGGACGCGCAGATCCGCGTCGACCGTGGCCCGCAGAGACGGAAGAACGTGTACCGCTCCCGGGTTCTCACCCACGCCGATGAGCAGGGCCACGCGTCCGTGGTCTTCCATCCGGCCCCCTGTTCCCCTCCGACCCGACCATGCTTTCACCTGGCCTGGCCGTGGCGGGCGGGATCGGCCCCACGGATCCGGAACGCAAAGAAACCCCCGACCTATGGCCTGGGGGTTTCACATGGAGCGGGTGACGAGAATCGAACTCGCGCTCTCAGCTTGGGAAGCTGATGTTCTACCATTAAACTACACCCGCACAAGTACACCGGTTGAACCGGTTTCGTACTGTCGCACACTCTACCTCATCCCCGGCCCCGGGCGCCGTCGCCCCGGGGCCCGGCTGCGCTGTGTGGGGTCTGCGTGACTGCGCGCAAAGGGAGTTGGGGCGTACGGTGGGGTGCTTCGCGGGGGAGGTGTGAGGGGCCCGTGAGGGGTCCCGGCGAGGTCGGAGTGCCGCCTGGAGTGACGTCCCTTTCATCCCGTAATGTGGCTTTCGTCGTCCGCAATTACGGCTTTGGGGAAGGGACTCAAGGACTTGATGGAGCGCACCGTCGTCCGTTGTGCCGAGGGGCACGTCTTCAGCACCGCTTCGTTCCCGATGCAGCAGGCCGACCGGCTCGGCCCCGGCCGGCTCATCCGCTGTCCCCGCTGCGCGCGGCTCCGGTACGCCGTGCCGGTGGAGCTGGAGAAGCGCTAGCGGAGACGGACCGATACCAGGAGCGCGCGGGGTGGCGCAATGCGCGAATTGCGGCCTTCCCGCGCGCTCTGCGTATCCTCGGTGCGTGCTTCTCTCAGACAAGGACATCCGGGCCGAGATCGACGCCGGGCGGGTACGGATCGATCCCTATGACGAATCCATGGTGCAGCCGTCGAGCATCGACGTGCGGCTCGACCGGTATTTCCGGGTGTTCGAGAATCACCGCTACCCGCATATCGATCCCTCCGTCGAGCAGGCGGATCTGACCCGGCTCGTCGAGCCCGAGGGCGACGAGCCGTTCATCCTGCATCCCGGGGAGTTCGTGCTCGCGTCCACCTACGAGGTCATCAGCCTCCCGGACGATCTCGCGTCGCGCCTCGAGGGGAAGTCGAGCCTCGGGCGGCTCGGGCTCGTCACCCACTCCACCGCCGGGTTCATCGACCCCGGCTTCTCGGGTCACGTGACCCTTGAGCTGTCCAACCTCGCCACGCTGCCGATCAAGCTGTGGCCGGGCATGAAGATCGGGCAGCTGTGCATGTTCCGGCTGACCTCGCCCGCCGAGTCCCCCTACGGGTCCGAGCGGTACGGGTCGCGCTACCAGGGCCAGCGCGGGCCGACCGCCTCCCGTTCCTTCCTCAACTTCCATCGGACCCAGGTGTGACATCCCCCATGAGTGACGTGCGCGAGAACCTTACGTACGAGAAGTTCGGCGGCGCGATCCGCGAGCTCGCCCAGACCATCGCCGACGACGGGTACGAGCCCGACATCATCCTCAGCATCGCCCGCGGCGGTGTCTTCGTGGCCGGCGGTCTCGCGTACGCCCTCGACTGCAAGAACATCCACCTGGTGAATGTGGAGTTCTATACGGGTGTGGGGACCACGTTGGAAATGCCGGTCATGCTGGCACCCGTCCCGAGCGCCATCGACTTCACCGACAAGAAGGTGCTCATCGCCGATGACGTCGCCGACACCGGCAAGACGCTGAAGCTCGTGCACGACTTCTGCCTCGACCACGTCGCCGAGGTCCGGTCCGCCGTGATCTATGAGAAGTCCCACTCGCTCGTGAAGTGCGAGTACGTGTGGAAGCGCACCGACGAGTGGATCAATTTCCCGTGGAGCGTCGAGCCGCCCGTCGTGAAGCGGCACGGGCAGGTTCTCGACGCCTGACGGAGCCCCGTACGGAACCTCGTACGGAGCTCCGAGGGATCACGCCCGCGCCGGTACGGCGCGGGCGTTCCGCGTCGCGCGCCACAGGAGGCGCGCGCCGAGCACCGGCAGCAGCACGTTCAGGAGCAGCAGGAGCAGCAGCTCCATCGGGCCGATGCGGCCCGCGCCCGCGACGCCGCCGACGAGGAGCAGGGCCGGGAGCGACAGCGTCAGCGCGCCGCCCGCGAGCTTCTGCCGTGTGGTCCACCGGGTGGACGTGGACAGGAGATAGACGCCCACCGCCGCGGCGAGGACCATCGCGAGCGGGCCGCCGATCAGGGTCAGCGGGCCCGTGCAGGCGAGCACGAGGATCGTCAGGCGCGTGCGCAGCCGGTCCTGCTCGGGGGCGGCCGGCACCGGCGGCGCCTCCGCGAGCGCCGACGCCGCGATGGCCACCGGGTCGCCCAGCTGGGCGAGCACCGCGCGCACCGTCGCGTCGTCCCGCGTGCCCGCCTCGGCGAGGCTGACCTCTATGTGCTCGCGCAGGTCGGCGAGGAGTTCGGCGCGGCGGGCCGGGTCCAGGGCGGTGGTCGCCCGCGCCACGTCGGTCAGGTAGGCGAGGATGAGGGCGTGGTCAGGTGCCTTCATGGGGGTCCTCCGTGTCGTACGGGTGGTACGGGTCGTGCGGTGTGCGGGGCGCCGGGGCCAGGAAGTGGTCGACCGCGTCCCGGAAGAGGGGCCAGCTCGTGTGGAAGTCCGCGAGCGCCGTGCGGCCCTCGGGCGTGAGCGTGTAGTAGCGGCGGGGCGGGCCGCTGGGGGACTCGCGCAGCTCCGTGTCCACCAGGCGGTCGCGGCGCAGTCGGGACAGGAGCGGGTAGATCGTGCCCTGGCTCGTCGTCATCACGGCGACGGCGGAGAGCTCCTCCACCAGCTCCACGCCGTAGCGCGGGCCGTCGCGCATCAGGGCGAGGACGCAGTACTCCAGTACGCCCTTGCGCAGCTGGCTCGCGGCCTTCGTCAGCGAGTCGGCCTTCGGCAGTGGGTCAGTCATCCCTCTCACCCCCCTTCGGTTCCTTGCTTTGCCTGGAACATTGCATTGCAAGGTACGTGACGGAGGCAGGCATGAGCAAGGCCCCGGTGGACGCGTCCACCGGGGCCCCGCTGCCGTACGCGGCAGCGTCAGAACGTACCGAGCTTGATGATCGACAGGATCGCGAGCAGCTGGATCGCGGACGCGCCGAGGGCGCGGGGCCACGGCAGGTCGTGGGATTTGCTCACCATCATCGTGAGCAGCGCGCCCGCCGCGAGCCAGGTCGCCCAGCCGAGCAGCTGCACGAAGCCGTTGCCGCCGCCGAGGAACAGGGCGACGACGACGCGCGGCGCGTCCGTGATCGCCATGATCAGCATGGAGAGGCCGACCGTCGGCTGCCAGGCGCCGTCGCCGCCGAACTGGCGGGCGAGGGAGTGCGTGACGACGCCGAGGATGAGCGCGCTGATCGTGATCGCGACGCCGGTCGTCAGGACGTACGGGATCGCCGTGGACAGCGTGGCGTTGAGCACGTCCTCGCGGGCCTCGTCGAAGCCGAAGACGGCGAGCAGGCCATAGAGGAACGTGACGACGACGGCCGGGGGCCACATCGCGTAGTCCCGCATCTGCAGGAAGGTCGGGCCCGGGCGCAGCACGATGCCGCGCAGCAGGTCCTTCCAGTGCAGCTTCGGGCCGATGGGGCCCGCCGGTGCCTGGCCCGCGCGGTAGGTGTCGCCGCTGGTGTACGCGTCGCCGGGGTACGGGTCCTCGCCCAGGGAGAAGGCCTGGGTGTGGCCGGGGTTGTTGGCGGCGTACGGGTCGTGGCCGCCGCCGCCCTGCGGGGCGCCGTGACCGCCGTGCCCGCCCTGGCCACCGTGACCGCCCTGGCCGCCGAAGTACTCGGGCTCGCCGTGGCCGCCCGGGGGCTGCGGCCACTGCTGGGGGCCGCCACCGCCGCCGTACTGGCCGCGGCCGCCGGCGTGCGGCGGTCGGCCGCCGTACGGGGGTTGGGGCGACGAGGGCGCGGGCGGGTAGCCGTACGGCGCCTGGCCGCCGCCTTGGTGCGGGGGCCGCTGTCCGTACGGGGCCTGCCCGGGACCCTGCTGAGGGCTCTGCCCCGGTCCCTGGTGTCCCCCCTGGTGTCCCTGGGGGCGTCCCGATTGCTGTGCGCGGTTGTCCCGGCCGCCGCGTCCGATCCTGAATCCAGCCACGGAATCGAACGTACCTGGTCCTGCGGTGCGCCCGCGTCCGTCCTGTGGAGGAGAGCGGCTTTGCGGCTGACCTGTAACAACCCCTAGGGGGACCCTGAGGTGCTGGCCCCAGGGCCCCCGGTGGCGTCAGTGACCTGCGGTGTCCCTAGCGGCCGAGGACGCCGCCGTACGTCAGCGGGGTCGAAGAGGACGGCAGGCGCAGGGACTTGGGGGTGAGGGTGGTGGTGCCGGGCGGGACGGCGCCGGGCGAGGTCCAGACGCCACCGGCCGAGGCGTCCTCGCCGGGGGCCGCGACGGCCAGGTCGGGCTTGCCGTCCTTGTCGTAGTCGCCGGTGGCGAGGGCGGCGCCGAAGCGGTCGCCGGTCTCGGCGGTGCCGGGGACCTGGTACGTGTCCTGCTGGTACGCGTAGCCGCTGGCGACGCCGTCGCCGAGCACGTCGTCCGCGTCGAGGATGCCCTTCTTGCCGCCGTACAGGACGGTGACGCTGCCCGCGTTCTTCTTGGCGCCGATGGCCTCGCCGGGCGCGCCGACGATCAGGTCGTCGCGGCCGTCGCCGTTGACGTCGCGGGCCGCGACGGCCTGGCCGAACCCGTCACCCGTTTCGGCGACGCCCGGGACGCCCGGGGTGTCCTGGTTGAGGGTCTGCGCGCGGGCGCCGAAGGAGCCGTTGGGGCTGCCGTAGCGGATGTGGACGCCGCCGCCCTTGGTGAGCTCCTCGGGGCCGCACGGGTCGTCGATGTTCTCGTCGGCGATCTCGCGGCAGTTGCCGAAGGCGAGGTCGTCGAGGCCGTCGCCGTTGAAGTCACCGGCGGCGAAGGCGGAGGGGGTGGCGTTGCTGTTGTTCCAGAAGGACGCCATGCGCTTCTCCGGCTCGTAGTAGCCGAGGAGCTGCACGTGGGACTGGGTGTACGGCTGCTGCTTGGTGTAGTACGTCACGGCCACGTCGGTGCGGCCGTCGCCGTTGAAGTCGCCGGTGCCGAGGACCGGGGCGCGGCCGCCCATGCGGTCGCCGGTGCCCGGCACGAGCTTGGTGGCGCGCGGGTCGAAGTTCACGAGGACCTTGTCGGTGGCGCCGATGGCCAGGTCGTTCTTCTGGTCGCCGTTGAAGTCCCCGGCGGCCAGGGCGTTGCCGAGGTTGTCCTTGGCCTTGGCGCCGCGGCCCGCGCTGTTGGCGTCCTCGAAGCCGGTCTTGCTGCCGTAGACGACGGTGACGTTGCCGACGTCGGCCTTGCCGTCGTAGTCCTCGCCGGGCGCGCCGATGGCCAGGTCCGTGTAGCCGTCGCCGTCCACGTCCGTCACGGCGACGGCAGCGCCGAAGCGGTCGCCCGCCTCCGGGGTGCCGATCACGTTGGCCGTGGCCTGGCTGATCCGTACGTTGTCCTTGGCGGCCAGGCCCTTGGGCCCGCCCCAGACCACGTTCACGTACCCGGCCTTCGCCTTGCCGCTGACGGTCGCGGAGGGGACGCCGACGGCGAGGTCCTCGTAGCCGTCGCCGTTGAAGTCGGCCTTCGCGGGCTTGGTGGCGTCCGCGGGGGCCGCGGGGGCCGCGCCCGCGGCCACGGCGACCGGCAGGGTGAGGCCGGTCGCCGCGAGGGCGGTGGCGGCGGCCAGGGCGAGGGTTCTTGCGCGCACGGGTGCTCCAACTCTTCGGGTGACGCGAGGTCTTCACGTGTGGGACATCCGGAGTTGGCCAAAGGTTGTGGCGCCGTGCGTCAGTCGGCGAAGCTGGAGCCGAGGCGGGGGGTGCCCGTGGCCGGGATGCCGGCCGTGCCGGGGTAGATGCCGGAGGTGCCCCTGAGGCTGCCGTCCTCCTGGGTGAGGAGCGGGTACACGGCGCCGTTGCCGCGGTTCTCGCCGTAGGCGCCGAGTACGACGTCCCCGCGGCCGTCACCGTTCAGGTCGTCGACGTGGACGTCGGTGCCGAGGAAGTCGTGCCGCTCGTCGGCGTTCGGCACGCCGGGCGTGTTCTGCGTGAGCAGCTTCGCGCCGTCGCCGGTGATGAGGATGCCGTCCGAGCCGTTGCTGCTGCCCCACAGCACGGTCACCGCGCCGGCGTCCTTGACGCCGTCGACGGTCTCGCCGGGGGCGCCCACGACGAGGTCCAGGAGGCCGTCGCCGTTGATGTCGCCGAGGTCGAGCTCGTTGCCGAAGGAGTCGCCCTTCTCGCCGCTGCCGGGGACGCCGTCGGTGTCCTGGGTGATCCGGTAGCGGTCCTGGGCACTCGGGCCGCGCCAGGTGCCGAGCACCACGTGTACGGCGCCGCCCTTGGCCGCGCCCGGGATGCCGCTGTCCCAGAAGTTGCCGATGACGATGTCGTCCTCGCCGTCCTTGTTGACGTCGCCCAGGTCGGTGATGACGCCGGGCAGCAGCTTCTTGGCGCCGGACACCTTGAGGCCCGAACGGGAGCCGGGTATCCACCAGTTGGCGTTGTAGCCGCGCTGGGTGTCGTTCTCGTACCCGTTGACGATCAGGTCCTCGCTGCCGTCGCCGTTGACGTCGCCCGAGTGCAGGTTCTGCACGCCGACCTGGCCGTTGCCGTGGATGCGGGGCGTGACCGTGTAGCGGCCGCCGGTCGCGCCGCTGCGCGTGAAGCCGCCGCGCAGGATGTCCACGGTCGCCGTGCTGCCGGTGCCGATGGCCAGGTCGGTCTTCTTGTCGCCGTCGAAGTCGGCGGCCTCCAGGTATCCGCCGAAGAAGTCGTGCTTCGACGGGCGCGGGTCCTTCAGCGTGCTGCCGCCCTTCAGGCCGCTCGCCGAGCCCCACAGGATCTGCACCGAGCCGCCGTCCTTGTCCCGGCCGACGTCCTCCCCGGCCACGCCGACCGCGAGGTCGTCGTAGCCGTCCCGGTCGAAGTCCCCGTACGCCAGGTCGCTGCCGAAGTGGTCCCCGCTCTCGGCGGCCCCGTCCACACCGGGGCTGTGCTGCGAGTACGAGACGCTGCGGCCGACGCCGCCCTCCTTCCCGTACGTCACGACGACGGCGCCGGCGCGCTCCTTGCCGTTGACGTACGCGAACGAGGCCGCGGTCGCGACGTCGGCGCGGCCGTCGTTGTCGAAGTCGGCGTCCGACGCCGGGAGCGCGGCGCGGGGTGCCGCCGTCGCGGTCGGTACGGCGACGGTGAGCAGACTCCCCGTCAAGGCGACGGTGGCCGTGGCGGCGGCCAGTCGCAGCGCGCGGCGGCCGGGTCTGTGGGGGCGGGTGTCGCGGGAGGCGGTGCGCTTGCGCTGAGCCATGCGGTGATCTCTCCTGCGGTGTTGTCGCGGATGCGTTTGCGAGGTGTGGTCCGGGCGTTTGCTTGTGCGTTGGCCTGGACCTTGGGGTAGGGGAGACCGCCGATGGGGTGTGGGGGTTGTGTGGGGGCGGGGTGAAGTTATGTTGTCGTTATGGGGAGTTGGGGCCGAGCTCGCACCACACGTATTTGCCGTGGGTCGCGTCGAGCCGGGTCCAACCCCAGGTGTCGGCGTAGGCGTTGACGAGGTGCAGCCCGTTTCCGCTCTCCTGCCCCGGGGGCCGGTGTGTGGCGGGTGGGGTGGGGTCGGTGTCTCACGCCTCCAGGCGGAGCCCGGCGCCGCCGCGCTGGCCGACCTTCATTGCGGCGGGGCCGTTCGTGTGGCGGATGGCGTTGCCGAGGAGTTCGGAGGTGAGGAGTTGGGCCGGGTCGAGGAGGGGGGTGAGGTGGTGGGTGGTGAGGATGTGGGCGAGCGTGTGCCGGGCGACGGCGACGGCGCGGGGGTCGTGGGGGATGTGGAGGGTGTACTCCCAGTTGGTGGGCATGGGTGCTCCCGGGTGGGCGGGGAGGTGTGTGGGGGTGCGGTGGCTCGTCATGGCAGCGTGCCGTGGTGCGCTTCCGCGGGTGTGTGGTGCGTCACTCACGGTAGGGGAGTAGCTTGACCCGGGTCAAGCTACTCCCGGATTATCGTGGCCTCAACTCACGTGAAAGCAGGGGCACATGGTCGCTAGGAGTGTCATCACGGTGCGCCAGGAGCGCCTGGGTAAGGAGCTGCGCAAGCTACGGGAGCAGGCGGGACTCGGCCTTCGGGAGGCGGCTCGCTCGACAGGGATCAACGAGTCCAAGCTCTCCAACATCGAAACCGCACGAGTGGGTGTGAGTGCGGCACGCGTCCGGTTCCTGGCCACTCATTACGAAGTCGGGGACACCCCGCTCGTCGACGCGCTGGCTGTTATGGCGACTGAGCGGGGGCGCGGTTGGTGGGAGGAGTATCGCGGACTGCTCCCCCGAGGGTTCCTCGACATCGCTGAGCTGGAGCACCACACCACATGCTTGAGGACATTCGAGATGGTGCACATCCCGGGCCTTTTGCAGACCGATGAACAAGTGCGAGCGATCTACGGCCGTGGTGCACGAGAGATGGCTGCGGAGCAGCGTGAGCTGCGTACGCGATTCCGCCTGCGACGCCAGGAAGTTCTTGACCGGGACGACTTCGCGTACGAGGCCGTTATCCATGAGGCGGCCCTACGTGTCAGGAGAGCCGATCGAGGGGTCGCCCGACGGCAGCTGCTGCACATTCTGGATCAGGCCGAACGGCCGCAAGTGACGCTGCGGGTAGTACCGTTCGATGTAGACGACTTCAACATCGGTTACGCCCCACTGATCCTGAGCGGCCCTGTCCCACAGCTGGACACCGTTCTGATGGACAGCCCGCACGGAAGCACCTTTCTGGATGCGGAGGCGCAGCTCGACCGGTACCGGGCAGCGTTCGTCGAGGTGAAGAAGTTGGCGCTGGGGGTCATAGAGTCGAGGGAATTCGTCCACCACCTGGTTCGGCACATGTGAAAGGCCCCGACATGGCAGATGCCCGCCCTTGGCAGAAGTCCTCGTTCTCCGGCGAAGAGGAGAGTGCCAACTGCGTTGAGCTCGCCGCCCAGGCGGACGTCGTCCTCCTCCGAGAGAGCGACGAGCCCGCTCGTCACCTGCGCACCACCCCGGAGGGCCTCGCCGCGCTCATACGCCGGGTGCGTGGCCCGCACGTCATCGACGCCTAGGGCGGCTCGCCGACCGGATCGGCCACGCCCAAGCTCCGTGGCCGATCCGGTGGCTGGCGGCAGGCTCAGCCCGCGGTGGCAGGGCCGGTCTGGCTCTCGTAGCCGCTGCCGCCGTCCCAGTACACCCGCAGTTCGGGGCGGTACACGCCGCCGTCCCTGGGCACACTGGGACCGGCGTAGTACGTGTGGCCCGATCCGCACCTGGACCACTGGTGCCAGTTCTCGCCGGTCCGCTCGTTCCACAGGACGACGTCGACCGTGCAGGCGTTGGACGCGAAATCGGTGTACGCGCTCGCGACGGTGTAGCCGCCGCTCTCCCCGATGCACGCGGTCTTGCCGCCGCTGCTGTAGCACCCGGGGTCGTCGGCCGAGGCCGTGCCCGCGGTGGCGAGTCCCAGGCCGCCGGCCAGGGTGACGGCGGTGGCCGTGGTGGCCAGGGCTCGCTTGATGGTGTTCCTGAGCATGAACAACTTCTCCTCGTCTTGGCTGGCTGAAGCGTGTGGGGTGATCCGTCCCAGCCGCCATGCCGGACAAGGGATGTGGGACGCCGGAACACTGGAATGGCCCCTGACCAGGGGAAACGTGGGGCCCCTGGAATGCGTGAAGGGGACGCAGGACCCCCTAATCCTGTTGACCGCCCTCGGCAGGCGGTGCTGGAGTCGGCGGGTGGACAGCATCCCCGCGAACCGGCGGCTCTGGAACCGGATCAGCAGCTCCTACCAGCAGGAGCACGACCCGCAGATCGGCGCCGCGCCCCGGCTGTGGGGCATGTACTCCATCCCCGACGCGCACCTGGACGCCCTGGGCGACGTCACCGGCAAGCGCGTCCTCGAACTCGGCTGCGGCGCCGGCCAGTGGTCAAGGGCGCTGGCCGCCGAGGGCGCGACCGTGGTCGGGATCGACCTGTCAGAGGCCCAACTCGCGGCGGCGACGCGCGCGATGGGAGCGGACCGCTACTCGCTGGTGCAAGGCGCCGCCGAACAGCTCCCCTTCGCTGACGACACCTTCGACCTGGTGTTCTGCGACTTCGGCGGGCTCAGCTGGGCGCCCCCTCACCTGGCCGTCCCGGAGGCCGCACGCGTCCTGGCGCGAGGCGGGCGCCTGGTGTTCAACGTCGCCAGCCCCTGGTTCGAAGCCTGCTACGACGAGACCGCAAGCCGCGTGACCACGAGGCTCCAGCGGGACTACTTCGGGCTGAACGCCATCGCCGAAGGCGACGGCGCGACCAGCTATCAGCTCACCTACGGCGACTGGGTCAGGGTCCTGCGCGGCGCGGGCCTCCTCATCGACGACCTCATCGAGCCGCGGCCCACACGCGGAACACCCAACGGCTACAACGAAACCGACCCACCCGACTGGGCACACCGCTGGCCGGCGGAACTGCTCTGGGTCACCCACAAACCGTAAGCTCCGCCAGTCGTGTACGATCATGGTGTAACTCCGGTGCAGGGCACGGGAGTCACGCGTCTGTGGTCCAAGGAAAGACGTCCATCATCCGATGGGAAATGCAGGTGCAAGGCCTGCCGGGCGCTCCATAAACGAAGGCCCCCTCACTTCGAGGGGGCCTTCGCTGTGTCCGGGTTCCCGGGTTTGCCTCTCGGGGGCGCCCCTGACCCGCCCCTTCCCGAAACTAGGGGATCCGCCCCTAGGACCCCTCTTATCCGCGCTGCGCGCTCGTCCTCAAACGCCGGACGGGCTATGAATAGCCCGTCCGGCGTGTGGTGAGGGTGTGATGTGTGTGGGGCGTCCCGCACGTAGCCTGCGCGCATGACTGATCCCTCGCCCTTCGCCGCGCCCAGCCGATTCGAAGGCTCAAGTGACCGTGTCGCACTGGTCGTTCCGGGTGTCGGATACTCGCCCGCCAGGCCGCTGCTGCACTTCGCCCGGGCCGTGCTCCTCCAGCACGGCTGGACGGTGCAGGAGCTGTGGTGGCGGATCCCCGATGACTTCTCGCGGTTCACGGAGGAGGAGCGGATCGCGTGGGTGGAGCGGGAGGTCGCCCAGGCCATGGATGCCGAGGCCGGGGCCTGCGACCTCATCGTCGGCAAGTCCCTGGGCTCGCTCGCCTGCGGCCTCGCGGCCGAGCGGAACATGGCGGCGGCCTGGCTCACGCCTGTCCTGACCGTCGACCACGTGGCCCGCGCCCTCCAGAAGGCCGAGGCACCGACCCTCCTCGTAGGCGGGAGCGCCGACGAACTGTGGGACGCACGGGTGGCCGAGTCCCTACGCCAGCACGAGGTGCTGGAGATCCCCGAGGCCGACCACGCCCTGGAACTCGCACACGACGCAACGGGATCCGTCGAGGTAGTACGGCAAGTCATCGCACGCCTGGACCACTTCGTTGGATCTCTTCGCCGTTGAGCTTCACCACCTGAGTGGACAATCCAGGACAGGAACTGTCCGGTTCTGGGAGCAGCACACCAGAGACACCGACAGAAATGCGGGCCGTTCGAGGTAGAAGCCGTGGGATACGTCGCCGCCCCGGCAGAGCCGCTCGGCAGCGGAGTTGGCCAGCATCGCCAAGTACGCGGTGTCCCGCTCCGCCGCCGAGGCGAACCGGGGCGCGTACTCCGCGAGCCGTTCCGCCAGCCAGGCCGCGGCCTTCTTCGCCTCGTCCCACGTACCACTCACCAGCGAGCGCGGCTTGATGAGCCAGTACGAGGTCTCCAGCGGCGGCAGACCTGTCGTACGGAACTCCGCCACCACCTCGCGATACCGCTCCGCGAGGCGTTGGGCGGCGGCGTCGCCGGGGGCCGGTGAGGGTGGCGGGTCCGGATGCAGCGCCATGCCGGGCCGCTTGCTGTCGGCGAGCGCCCACGTGCCCTCACCGATCCGGGCGAGGGTCACGCACCCCTCGGTGCACGGGCCACCGCACGCCCTCACGAAAGCGGCCCCGGAAATATCGAGCGCGTACAGGTCGGCTCCCATTGCCGGGTAAAAGATCACGAGCGGAAAGCGCTAGACCATTCCCTGAGCGCTTCTCTGGCCTCGTCACCGAACAGGGCAACGCCCTCGTGCAGGTTGAACACTTCCAGGTGTTCCGAGATGTCCCTGGCATCCTGAAACACCATGCGCCCTGTGAAGGTCTCTACGGTTGCCAGTCGTTCGTTGCGGAGATGGGATATCGATACGAGGCGGTCGATCTGTATGGCCATCGCAGCATGTGGGACCACGGCCCATTTCACGGCTTGCTCGGTCAGCAGGAACGTGAATCGCTTCGTGGGGTCGTAAAGGACCGCCTGCCTCTCCAGCTTCCTGGCCACCGTCCGGGAAGTATCCACCGGCGAGTGGCCGAGGCTGGCCCTGATGTACTCGGGCGTGGCCAGGAGGCCCGTCACATGGCGGGCAGGAAGTAGCGGAGTGCCGTGGCCTCCGCTTCGAGGCTCGCCAATTCCGCTTGCCGCTTGTCCAACCCCCTACGCCACGATGCCCGCTTGCCCTGCCACTCCGTATGGGCGAGTCGTGCGAGCGTGGCCACCTCCGACACGAGTTCCGGAGGCGCGTCAAGGGCCCTGAGAATCAGCTCCACATCGACAAGGCTCGGCGTGACCCGGCCGGTTTCGATGGTGCTGAGCTTGGTTTGGGACATGTTGCAGCGTCGAGCGAGCCAGACCTGTGTACGGCCGGCTCGCTTCCGCATCGTGCGGATTTTCTCCGCCAGGTCAGCTTTCGACTGGCCCAGCTGCCCAGGGTCAAACGTCAAAGCCCTTTACGTACTCCTTGAAGGGAACGGCGTGTTCCAGGGCGATTCGTCTCCACTCCCGATAGGGCGCCGGATCACCCTCGTATGCCTCGCGGTTGATCTGCGTACCGTCCGGGCGAAAGTTGAGATGGGCGATGCGGGTGCCGTCGAAAAGCCACCAGTCGCGCCCGGTGAGCGGCAATCCGTAGTCCTCCCGCGTCACGTCCAGGACGCGGATGTCCTCACCGGCCGCGATGTTGCCGGGGATGCCCCATGCGAATTGATACCGCTGGTAGTCGGTGAGCGGTTGGCGCACGATGCGGACGCGGCCGACGCGCTTGCCGGATTCGACGTATCCGCGTACCCGGTCGTGCCAGCGGGCATTGTGGTCGACTGGTTTGTCCTCGCCCCGCAGGAAGCGGGCGACGTTCTCCTGCTCCCTGGGCATGGTGTAGGTGGCTTGCGCCTCGAACCGCCAGGCCTCGCGCTCGAAGGTGTCGAAGAACCTGCGCCAGTCCTCACCATCCAAGAGCACGGACGGCCTCCTTCAGTACGTGCTCGGGGATCTCCACCAGGGCCTCACCGTGGTGCGCAGAGTCGCCTCCTGATGCTGAAGGACGCTAGGGCAGGCCGGGGCGCCCGGTCCATGGCGCATCGTCAATATTCGTGTTGTCGGGTAGACGATCACGAGGGTCCCGCCCGGTCGTCCGTCGTCCGCGGTGCCGCTACGAACGCAAACTCGAAGATCCGGCGGTCTTCACCGGTCGCGCCGCAGTCCTGATCCGGCGGAGTGGAATCCCGTCACGAAAATTTCGGCCCGGGCTTTTTCATCACGCCAGATGCGGTACGCAACCGTTGGCGCAAGCCGCACAATGGGCCCACCAATTATCAAACGTATCGCGTGTTCCGTCGCGGGAAGGCCGAAAACGAGTCTGGCGGTGCGGACGGTGCGCAGTAGTGTCCATTCCGTTGCCTGAAGAGCGGGATGTTCTTGAATTCGGTGGGAGTACTGCCAGTTCTGGGTTCAGGAAAGGTGCCGACCTGTTCCCGCCCATTCCGCTCTGCCTCTGCAAGGAGAACCGTCCGCTCCGTAGCGTCGCACCTTCCACTTCCGCGAAGCAGCAAAGAGGGAGAAGACCGTGACACGCATCGACACAGCGAAACTCCGCAGCAGTCGCGAACTCCAGGTCTTCAAGTACCGGGACAACCGGCTCGCGATCATCGACCCCGGCAACAACTACAACCTCGTCTACGACGGTCCCATCACGGGCTACCCGCCCTACCGCGACCTGCCGCCCACCGTCGCCTCCTCGGTCGAGACGGCCCAGTTCGTCAGCGAGGAGGAAGTGCGCCTCTTCAACAAGGACAACCTCGTGGTCTTCAACCTGGAGACGGCCGAGACCGGCTTCGACGGCCCCTTCAAGGAGTACTCGACCTTCCAGAACGTCCCGAAGGACGTCGAGCTCATCGAGGCCATCCTGTCCCGGAGCATCTACGAGCTCTTCCTGTTCGCGGGGAAGCCCGAAGGCTCCAGCGAGGTCGCCAACCGCGTGTCCGTCATCAGCCCCGTCGACAACAACAAGCTCATCTACGACGGCCTGATCGCGCAGCACCCCCTCTTCGAGGACATCCCGCCGTACTACCAGACCGACCTCGACGCGGCGCTGTACATCAACGAGAACAACATCTGCCTCTTCAAGCAGACCCGTCTGCTGATCTTCGACGGCATCACCAAGAAGATCCGCTACGACGGGCCGATCAAGGAGAGCGTCGGCTTCCACAACCTGCCCTGGTAGCAGGTGGCTTGTGGGCGTGCGGGCACGGAGCCGGTCCGGCTC
>NZ_JBHYJH010000069.1:0-46419 GCF_042740445.1 Streptomyces sp. NPDC059003
CATCCGTGGCCACGGATGCGCCCCTCACTCGTATGAGTGACAACGAGGGGTGATCTGGCCCGATCCGGCCAGTCGGTCGACAGAATCAATCCGGCCGTAGGGGCCGATCCGACCACGGCCCGCGCGCTGAGCCGGGCCTGCGCCCCACACGCTGAACCGGGCCTTAGGGGGGCCGTCGGCATGATTCGAATCAAGCCCTGCGCGCCCCGCCGCAGCAGCTCCGGGGGCCATCGCACCGGGGCCCACCGCGGGGTGTGGCCCCGGCCGAAGGTGCCGGGGATCCGCTCCAGAGCGCAGCGGGGCGAGCCTCCTCCGGTGCCGACGACGTTCGAGCGGCCCCGGTGCCGCCGCGTCCGGCGCGCGCTCTCGCTCGGCCTGCCGACGGTGTGGGGCGCGGTCGCCATCACGTACAAACTGGTCTGCCCCCTCGCCCAGCAGAACGGCCTGGGCGCGCGGATCGTCACCAGTGCCGTCTTCTTCGCCGTCGGCACGGGGCTGATATTCCACGTGCGGCACGCGCTGCTGCGGGAGTTGCGGCAGATCAGGGAGGTCGCGGGCGCCGCCCAGAACGTGCTCCTGCGGCCGCTGCCGCCCCGCGTCGAGGGCCTCAGCCTCGCCGCGGGCCGCCTGTCCGCGTCCCACGGCGCCTCCGTGGGCGGCGATCTGTACGAGGTCGCGGCGACCGAACACGGGGTGCGGATCGTGATGGGGGACGTGCGCGGCCACGGGCTCGCCGCGATCGGCACCGTCGCCGCCGTGCTCGGCAGCTTCCGCGAGGCCGCCCACGACGAGCCCGAACTGCCGCAGGTGCTCCGGCGGTTGGAGCGGGCCCTGGCCCGGCATCTGCGGGAGCGCTCCCGCGCCGAGCACCCCGCGAGCGCCGCCGCGCCGCCGGACACCCCGCTCGCCGAGGAGTTCGTCACCGTCCTGCTGGTGGAAATCAGCCAGGAGGGCGAGGTGCGCGCGCTCAACTGCGGCCACCCGTGGCCCTACCGGCTGCGCGGCGGCGCCCAGGAGCTGCCCGGCGGTGACCCGCTGCCGCCGCTCGGCCCGTTCCCGCTGCCCGCCGACCTGCCCGTGCACCGCTGCGGCCGGCTGCTTCCGGGCGACGCGCTCGTGCTGCACACGGACGGCATGGAGGACGCGCGCAACACGGCGGGGCAGTTCTTCCCGCTGCGGTCCGTGCTCGGCGAGGCCGCCCGCTCCCAGCCGGTGTCGCCGCAGCGCGTGATCCAGGTCGTCTACACCCGGCTCCTGCGGCACATCGGCCGCCTGCCCACCGACGACGCCGCGCTGCTCGTCCTGCGCAACGACCGGAAAAGGGTCCCCAGACAGCAGACGGAGACCGGGCGGCGCGCCCGCACCATGAGCTGAACGCCGCCCGGCGTGGTGCGGCCCGCGCCGTCCGTGCCGTCGTGGAACTGCCGGGCAGACGACGGTCGTCCGGACGGCGCCGAAGAGGGGCCGCCGCACTGATTGAGGGGGAGCCGGCGGCCCGGCCGCCTCCTGGTGAGGGCCCTCAGTCAACCGACCTCGCGCCCCGCGCGGCAGAGCGCGCACCCCCCGGATGCGAGCACTCCGTTCACACGGGGTGTGAAGAGTGCTCCACTAGGCTGGGGCGCACCGAGCCACCGGAGGGCCTCCATGCAGCCCAACACCCTGCTCGACGCGATCCTCGACGAAGCCGGCATCTCGCACGCGGGCCTCGCCGCGCACGTCAACCAGGCAGGCAAGGCCAGAGGCCTGGCCCTGAGATACGAACACACCGCCGTGGCCCGCTGGTTGAAGGGCCAGCGCCCGCGCGGCCAGGTGCCGGACCTGATCTGCGAGGTGCTCGCGGCGCGACTGCAGCGCACGGTCACGCTCGACGACATCGGCCTCGGCGTACCGGGGCTCCCGGCCGCGCGGGGCGGCTCCATGGCCTCCACGCTCTCCGGGTTCGTCGAGCGCGCGACGGCGCTGTGGCGGTCGGACGAGCAGCAGCGCCCGCATCTGCTCGGCGCGCCCGCGGTGACCGGGACGCCTGCGGTGATGCCGGTGTGGGAGTGGGAGAACCCGCCGGAGGACGTGGACGTGTCGCGCGGCGGGCGCCACCCCGTCAGCATGGCGGACATCGAGATGCTGCGCGCGGCCCGCACGCACTACGAGCAGATGTACCGCAAGACTGGTGGCATCGCGACCCGCAGCCGCATCGTCGGCTTCCTCAACGCCGAGGCGGCGCCGCTCCTGCGCGGCGGCTACACCGACGCGACGGGGCGTCAGCTGCACCGCGCCACCGGCGGTCTGGTGGCCATCGCGGGCATCTGCGCCTACGACTCGGACGCGCACGGCCTCGCGCAGCGCTACTTCCACCAGGCCCTGCGCCTGGCGAAGGCCAGCGGGGACCGGGGGCTCGGCGGCTATGTGATCGCGCTGCTCGTCAACCAGTCGCTGTTCATGCGCGAGTACCGCCAGGCCGTCGCGTTCGCGGAGGCCGCCCTGCGCGCCGCCGGGCGCGACCTCACCCCGGCGCTCGCGTCCGACCTGTACGCGATGCAGGCCAAGGCGTACGCGCACCTGGGCGACGGCGGCAGCGCGCTGTCGTGCATCCGGCGTGCCGAGGTCGCGGCCGAGCGCATCCGGCGCGGGCGCGAACCGGACGAGACGGGCTATGTCCAGCCGGGCCTGGTGAACGTCCAGGTGGCGGAGGCACTGCTCAGCCTCGGCGATCTCACGGGAGCGCACGAGCACGCCGCGGCGGCGGTGGACACCCCGGCGCACGACCGAGGGCGCGTGCACCGGCTCGCCATGCTGAGCCAGATCGAGCTGCGCCAGGGCAACACCGACGAGGCCGTGGCCACGGCGGTGGAGATGGCGGAGCAGGCGCGGGGGATGGAGTCGCAGCGGCTCCGTGACCGGCTGCGCGCGGTGCGCGAGCACCTCGTGCGCAGCGACTGCGCGGGCACGGCCGAGGCCGCGGAACTCATCGACGGGGCGCTGCGCGTGCCGCTGTGACAGCGGGGGCGCAGTGCGGCGCGGACCTCCCCGACGGCGGGGTGCGGGGGCGGAATCACGCGTGACACGTGCTACTCCGCCCCGCCGTGCGCGGAGTGCTCTGATCACCCTCCTGCTGCGATATTGCCATCTACTCGGCGGAAGGTGGCAGAACCGTGCAGTGGACGAAACAGAGCGAACAAACTGTGTATGGAAACCGATGGTTCACCGTCAATCTCGCAGACGTGGAACTGCCGGACGGCCGGCACCTCGACCACTTCCTGATACGGCTCCGTCCCGTGGCCGTCGCCACGGTCGTCAACGAGGCCAACGAGGTGCTGCTCCTGTGGCGGCACCGCTTCATCACCGACAGCTGGGGCTGGGAACTCGCCGCGGGCGTCGTCGAGGACGGCGAGGACATCGCGTACGCGGCGGCCCGCGAGATGGAGGAGGAGACCGGCTGGCGACCGGGGCCCTTGCGGCACCTGATGAGTGTCGAGCCGTCCAACGGGCTCACGGACGCCCGGCACCACATCTACTGGTCGGACGAGGGGACCTACATCGGCCACCCCGAGGACGACTTCGAATCGGACCGGCGTGAGTGGGTCCCGCTCAAGCTCGTCCCCGACATGGTGGCCCGCGGGGAGGTCCCGGCCGCCAACATGGCGGCAGCACTCCTCTTGCTGCACCATTTGCGCCTCGGCCAGGACGCGGCCTAGCGGCCGAGTGCCTGCCAGACCGCCACGGCGAGTGCCCCGACCGCGGTGAGCGCCGCGAGCGTGGGCAGCGGCCAGCGCGTGTGCTCCAGGGCCGTGATCCGGCCGGTCAGGTCGTCCTGGTCCTTGGTGTGCTGGACGTCACGCTGGGTGAGTAACGCGAGCTGTCCGTCGACGCGGGCGAGGCCCACGTCCAGGCTGCGACGCAACTCCGCCAGTTCTTCCGGGACCACAGGGACCACAGGACGCTCGGGGTCGGTGGTCACGAGTCCGCTCCTTTCTGTAGTGGTCACATCCCCCCTGTGCGCACGGAAAGTCAACTCGCCTGGTGGTCGCGGCGGGAGCGTGTGCGCAGGGCATATGCGTGCCCGTACCGCACACGGTGTGCGTACGGCACGGACCCGGCACTCGGGGAGTGCCGGGTCCGTGAACTGGCCTGAAACTGACTTGAGTTCAGGCACGGAGCGTAGTTGCCCCTGCCGGGGTGCGGATCACGCGTACGTGTAGAAGCCCGAGCCGGACTTGCGGCCGAGGCGGCCCGCGTCGACCATCCGCTGGAGCAGCGGGGGAGCGGCGTACAGCGGCTCCTTGTACTCGGCGTACATCGAGTCCGCGACCGAGGCCACCGTGTCCAGGCCGATCAGGTCGGACAGCTTGAGCGGGCCCATCGGGTGGGCGCAGCCGAGCTCCATGCCGTTGTCGATGTCCTCGCGGGCCGCGATGCCCGACTCGAACATCCGGATCGCCGAGAGCAGATACGGGATGAGCAGCGCGTTCACCACGAAGCCCGAGCGGTCCTGGGCGCGGATGGAGTGCTTGCCGAGGACCTTCTCGGTGAACAGCTGGGCCCGGCTGAGCGTGCCCTCCGACGTGGTGAGCGCCGGGATCAGCTCGACGAGCTGCTGCACGGGCGCCGGGTTGAAGAAGTGGATGCCGATGACCTGGTCGGGCCGGGAGGTGGCCACGGCGAGCTTCACCAGGGGGATGGAGGAGGTGTTGGAGGCGAGGATCGCGTCCTGCCGCGTCACGACCTGGTCGAGCACCTGGAAGATCTCGGTCTTGACCTGCTCGTTCTCCACGACGGCCTCGATGACGAGGTCACGGTCGGCGAACTCGCCGAGGTCGGTGGTGAAGCTGAGCCGGGCGAGCGTCGCGTCCCGCTCCTCCTCGGAGATCTTGCCGCGCTCGGCCGCCTTGGTCAGGGAGTTGTGCAGGCGGGTGCGGCCGATCTCCAGGGCCTCACCGGTGGTCTCCGCGACCTTCACCTCGAGGCCCGAGCGGGCGCAGACCTCCGCGATCCCCGCGCCCATCTGGCCGCAGCCCACTACTCCGACGCGCGCAATGTCGGCCATGGAGTTGGTCACCTCGTGCCTTTCGCTCAGCTACAGGACGGGCAGGTCCCCCCGTACGGTGCCGGTGCCTGCCTCGCCGGTGAACGTTACTCCGCGCGTCGCGGTGCGCGGGGGTCCGGGTCGGGCATGCTGTCCCCGAACGGCCAGGGCTTGTCCGGGGTTTTCCAGGAACAGGGGACGGGATCATGAGGCGTATGTCACGTCGGGCCTTCACCGTGGCGGCGGCATCGGTGGCCGCGGGGCTCGCGACAGCCGGGGACGCGGCGGCACGGCCGGGGTCCAGACGCTGGGGGCGCGAGATGCGGGGCATGTGGGTGGCGACGGTCGTCAACATCGACTGGCCGTCGAAGCCGGGGCTGCCGGTGGAGCAGCAGCGCGCGGAGCTGATCGGCCATCTGGACACGGCGGTACGCCGCAAGCTGAACGCGGTGGTCCTCCAGGTGCGCCCGACGGCCGACGCGTTCTGGCCCTCGCGGCACGAGCCGTGGTCGGAGTGGCTCACGGGCACGCAGGGCAAGGACCCCGGCTGGGACCCGCTGGGCACGGCCGTCCGCGAGGCGCACTACCGGGACCTGGAGCTGCACGCCTGGTTCAACCCGTTCCGCGTCGCCATGCACGCCGACCCGAGCCGCCTTGTGCCCACCCACCCCGCGCGCGTGCACCCCGAGTGGGTCGTGCCGTACGGCGGGAAGCTGTTCTACAACCCGGGCCTGCCCGAGGTGCGGCGGTTCGTGCAGGAGGCGATGCTCGACGCCGTACGCCGCTACCCCCTGGACGCCGTGCACTGGGACGACTACTTCTACCCGTACCCGGTCGCCGGGCAGGTCTTCAACGACGACGACGCCTTCGCGCGGTACGGCGGCGGCTTCCCCGACCGGGCGTCGTGGCGGCGCGACAACATCGACCGCCTGGTGCGCGAGATGGGCGTCCGGGTGCGCAAGGCCCGCCCGGGCACGCAGTTCGGGATCAGCCCGTTCGGGGTGTGGCGCAACGCGGCCACCGACCCGACGGGCTCGGACACGCGCGCGGGCGTACAGACCTACGACGACCTGTACGCGGACACGCGCGGCTGGGTGAAGAAGCGCTGGATCGACTACATCTGCCCCCAGCTCTACTGGCACATCGGCCTGCCCGCGGCCGACTACGCCAAGCTCGTGCCCTGGTGGGACGACGTGGCCCGGGGCACGGGCGTCAGGCTCTACGTGGGGGAGGCGCTGTACAAGGCGGGTGACCCGGCGCAGCCCGCGCCGTGGCAGGACCCGGCCGAGCTGTCCCGCCACCTCACGTACGCCAAGGACTTCCCGCGGGTGCGCGGGCACGTCTTCTACTCGGCCAAGCACGTGGCCGCCGACAGGATCGGTGCGATGCAGCGGGTCGTGGACGACCACTACACGCGCCCGGCCCCGTAGCGGTGGGCCGGGTCCCCGCCGGGTGGTGCGCACCGCCCGGCGGGGGCGGTGCGCGCTAGTCGCCCTGGGAGGCGAAGGGCCGTACGACGGTGTCGGGGCCCGGTGACATCACCGTCTCGTGGCCGTCCTCGAACCGCACGCGGTACGGCGGGCCGCCGTCCGTGCCGAGAACCTCGATGACTTCCGCAGTCCGGTCGTGCTGGCCGACGATCCTGCCGTGGATCAACAGCCGGTCGCCCACGGATGCTTGCATGGGGAGTGACCTCCTCGTCCGCGTCGCGGTTGGTGGCGGTGCGTGGCCGTCAGTGTACGACCGGTGGCGTCCGTTGGGGCCTATCCGCGCGACCGTTGCGTCACGGCGATGCACACGAGGACGGCCACCGCCGCGAGCGGGGCCGCGGGCGTGAGGGTCTCGCCGAGCAGGAACACCGACCAGAGAAGCGTGAGCAGGGGCTGGGCGAGCTGGAGCTGGCTGGCCTTCGGGATGCCGATGGCGGCCATGCCGCGGTACCAGATGAGCAGGCCGAGGAACTGCGAGCCGATCGCGGAGTACAGCAGGCCCGCCGTGCTGTGCGCGGTGAGCGCGAACGGCTCGTGCGGCAGCGCGACCGCCGCGAGGGCCGCGTTGAGCGGCAGGCACAGGACCAGGGCCCAGCCGATGACCTGCCAGCCGGGCATGTGCCGGGCCAGGCGGCCGCCCTCGGTGTAGCCGGCGGCGCAGACGAGCAGGGACGCGAAGAGGTACAGATCCGCGGTCGACAGGGCGCCGCCGCTCTGCTGCACGGTGAACGCGACCACCGCGGCCGCGCCCGCGAGCGCCGCCGCCCAGAAGGAGCGCGAGGGCCGGGCACCGGTGCGCAGGGCCGAGAACACGGCGGTCGTCAGGGGGAGGAGGCCGACCACCACGGCCGCGTGCGCGGTGCTCGACGTCTGCAGGGCCAGCGACGTGAGCAGCGGGAAGCCCACCACCACGCCGCCCCCGACCACCGCGAGCCCGGCCCAGTGGGCGCGCGGCGGCAGCGGCACGCGCAGCGCGAGCAGACAGCCGCCCGCGACGATCCCGGCGAGCAGGCAGCGCAGGGCGACGAAGCTCCAGGGGCCGATGCCTTCGAGGCCCCAGGCGGTGGCGGGGAAGGTGAGCGAGAAGGCGACGACGCCGAGGGCGGCCTGGGCGGTGCCGCGGCGCCGGGCGCGGCGGCCCGGCTGCGCGGTCGCCCGGGTGCGGGGCGGGACCGCTATCGACTCTGCGGTAGTAGCGCTATCCTGTGTCCTCATGCATGAGCGTAGCAGTGTGGGTGAACTGGCACGACAGCTGCGGAGCGAGCTGGATCGCTACTCTCCAGGTGGAAAGCTGCCGTCGAGTCGAGTGCTGGTCGAGCGGTTCCGGGTGAGCCCGGTGACCGTGTCGCGGGCGCTCGCGCAGCTCGCCGCGGAGGGGCTTGTCGTCACGCGCCCCGGCGCCGGGGCCTTTAGGGCCGAGGCGCCGGGCACGGCCGCGACCACCCCGGTCGGCGACACGTCCTGGCAGGAGGTGACGCTCAGCGCGGACGCCGCCACCGACGTCGTGCCGCGCTCCGTCGACGCGCTCGGCGTCCTCACCACGCTCGCGGCGCCGCCGCCCGGCGTCATCGAGTTCAACGGCGGCTATCTGCACCCGACGCTCCAGCCCGAGCGGGCGATGGCGGCGGCCCTCGCGCGGGCGGGCCGCCGGCCCGGCGCCTGGGACCGGCCCCCGGTCGACGGCCTGCCCGAGCTGCGCGAGTGGTTCGCGCGCGGCATCGGCGGCGCCATCACCGCCGCGGAGGTCCTGATCGCCGCGGGCGGACAGAGCGCCCTGGCCACCACGCTGCGGGCGCTCGCCCCGCCCGGCGCCCCGGTGCTGCTCGAATCGCCCACCTACCCCGGCCTGCTCGCGATCGCGCGGGCCGCGGGCCTGCGGCCCGTGCCGGTGCCGGTGGACACCGACGGGGTGCGGCCCGACCTGCTCGCCGCCGCGTTCGAGGCGACCGGTGCCCGCGTGTTCGTCTGCCAGCCGCTGTTCCAGAACCCCACCGGCGCCGTGCTGTCCGCCGAGCGGCGCCCGGAGGTGCTGCGCATCGCCCGCGAGGCCGGGGCGTTCGTCGTCGAGGACGACTTCGTACGCCGCCTCGCGCACGACAGCGCGGGACCGCTGCCGCGCCCGCTGGCCTCCGACGACCAGGACGGCGTCGTCGTGCACGTCTGCTCGCTCACCAAGGCGACGTCGCCGAGCTTCCGGGTCAGCGCGCTCGCCGCGCGCGGCCCGGTCCTCGAGCGGCTGCGCGCCATCCAGGTCGTCGACCACTTCTTCGTACCGAGGCCGCTGCAGGAGGCCGCGCTCGAACTCGTCGGCTCACCGGCCTGGCCGCGCCATCTGCGCACGGTGGCGGGGGAGTTGAAGGAGCGCAAGGACGCCATGGCGGCCGCCCTTCGCCTGCACCTGCCCGAGCTCGCCCTGCCGCACATCCCCGCGGGCGGCTACCTGTTGTGGCTGCGCCTGCCCGACGGCATGGACGAACTCGCCCTGGCGGCGGCCGCGTTGCGCGCCGGAGTCGCCGTGGCGCCGGGCCGCCCGTACTTCGCGGCGGAGCCCCCGGCCGGTCACGTCCGCCTCAGCTTCGCGGCGCTCGCGGGCACGGCGGAGATCGCGGAGGGCGTGCGCAGGCTCCGCACGGCGTGTGACGAGGTGGCCGCATGACGACCGAGTACACGCTGCCCGCCGGGTACGAACTGTCCGCCGACCCCGGGAAGTGGATGGTGCTCGGCGCGCAGTGAGGCGCGGGGAGTGAGCCGCGGGGTGGCGGGGCGGTGGGACCCGGGCCAGGGGTTCAGGAGGCGCGGAGGTACTCCGTCGTCAGGAGCAGGTCCTTCGCGGGTCCCCTGACGCGCCAGCGCGTCCGCCAGCGGTCCTCGGCGGCCACCTCGAAGTCGCCCCGGTAGAGGTCCGCCGCGCACGGGTGGTCGGCGGTGTGCCGCCCCGTGCGCAGGTCGAGGCCGTGGAAGAAGCGACCGTCGGCGAAGCGCACGACGACGGTGCTTGCGGGCTCGCCCGGCAGGAACCGCAGGGTGCGCTCGGCGGGCCGCGCCACCCCCTGCCACGTGAAGGTGCCGGACTCCTGGTGCAGGAGCCCGGCACCGGGGACGGCCCCCTCGGACAGCGGCGTGAACCGTGTGGTCCCGCTGAAGCGCCCCTCCGCGGGACCGTCCCCGTCGGCCGCGAAGTCCCGTACCGACCGCTCCACCCGCCAGGTTCCCGCCAGGTACGCGAGGGCGTCCGGCACCGCGTGCGCGGTCACGGCGGCGGGCCGGTCGGGAAGGGGCATGACCGCAGCGTACGCGGCGCTCGGCGACGTATCGCCTGGTGGACGCCGGACGCCGGACGCCGGGCGCTCGGATCTCTGGATGTCTCCTCGTCTACTTGCTTACTCGTCTACTTGTCGACGACCGCGAGGCTGCCCTCGTCGTAGCGGGTCCCGGCGACGCCGCCCGCGGGGGCCGCCGCGTCGATCGCGGCGAGCTCGTCGGGGGTCAGGTCGAGGGTCGCGGCGGCCACGTTCTCCGCCAGGTACTTCTCGCGGCGCGTGCCGGGGATCGGCACCACGTCGTCGCCGCGGTGCTGCACCCAGGCGAGCGCGAGCTGGCCCGCGGTGACGCCCTTCTCGGCGGCGAGGGAGTTCAGGGTGTCCACGATGGCGAGGTTCCGCTCCAGGTTGCCGTCGGCGAACCGGGGCTGGGTGCGGCGCACGTCGTTCGCCTCCAGGCCGTCGACGGACGTGACCTTGCCGGTGAGGAAGCCGCGGCCGAGCGGCGAGAACGGCACGAGCCCGATGCCGAGCTCCCGGCACACCGGCGCGATCTCGTCCTCCAGGTCCCGCGTCCACAGCGACCACTCGCTCTGCAGCGCCGCGATGGGGTGCACGGCGTGGGCGCGCCGGATCGTGCGCGCGCTCGCCTCCGAGAGCCCGAGGTGGCGGACCTTGCCCGCCGCGACGAGCTCGGCCATCGCACCGACGGTCTCCTCGATCGGCACGTCCTGGTCGACGCGGTGCACGTAGTACAGGTCGATGTGGTCGACGCCGAGCCGCTTGAGCGAGGCGTCGCAGGCCTGGCGCACGTACGGGGCGTCGCCGCGGATCTCGGCGGGCTCGCCGAGCCGGTTGGCGAAGCCGAACTTGGTGGCGATCACGGCCTGCTCGCGCCGGTGCCCGGCGAGCGCGCGGCCGAGGAGCTCCTCGTTGTGCCCCGAGCCGTAGTAGTCGGACGTGTCGAAGAGGGTGACGCCGAGGTCGAGGGCGCGGTGGAGGGTCGCGGTCGACGCGGCGTCGTCCGACGAGCCGTAGCCGTGGCTCATCCCCATGCAGCCGAGTCCCTGGGCCGAGACCGTCAGGGCGCCGAGCTTGCGGGTGGGCAGGCCGGTCATGGTGGTACCTCCAGGTCGTGCGGGTCTTCAGGTCGAGCGGGATCTTCAGGTCGTGCGGTGATCTCGGTCGTGACCCTAGGAGTTGGAGTGCGCTCCAACGCAAGCGCGCCCCGCACCTGGGCGCGCAGCCAGCCGTGGCCGCAGTCCGCGGTGTGCCGCGGGTGCCAGGCCATGCTGAGCGTGAACTCCGGCACCTCCAGGGGCACGTCGAAGGAGCCGAGGCCGAGCGCGGCGAGCGAGGCGGTGTCGAGCGTGGGCGGCGCCAGGCACACCAGGTCGGTGCCGCGCACGCACAGCAGCGCGGCGGAGAAGGTCGGCAGCGTCGCCACCACCCGCCGGGACAGGCCGAGTTCGGCGAGCCGGACGTCGACCGGGCCCCGCGCGCGGCCGCGGCGCGAGACGCTCAGGTGGTCCGCCGCCGCGAACGCCGCCACGGTCACCGGGCCCGTCACGAGCGGATGGTCCGCCGCCGCGACCCCGACGACCGTGCCGCTGGTCAGCGGCTCCACGACGGTCTCCGGGTCCGTGTGGTCGACGACGCCGACCTCCAGGTCGACCCGCCCGTCCCGCAGCGCGCAGGTGCCCTCGAAGCTGTCCGGCAGGAACCGCAGCCGGACGCCCGGCGCCTCGCGCCGCACCGCCGCCGTGAGCGGGGCGACCAGGTCGGTCAGGACGGCGTCGCCCGCCTGGATCGCGAAGTCCCGCTGGAGGCCCGCCGGGTCCTGTGCGCCGCGCGGCGCGAGCACGGCGTGCGCCTGCCGCACCACGGCGCGCACGTCGGCGCGGAGTTCGAGCGCCCGGGGCGTGGGCACCAGGTCGCGGCCCGCGCGCACCAGGAGCGGATCGCCCACGACCCGGCGCAGCCGGGCGAGGGTGCGGCTCATCGCGGGCGCCGAGGTGTGCAGCTTCTCGGCGGCGCGCGTGACGCTGTGCGTCTCCAGGAGCGCGTCGAGCGCGACGAGCAGATTCATGTCCAGGGATTCCACGGCCGCCACGCCCCACCTCGATTGCTGCCGGTCACCGCCACCGATTGTCTCCAGTGAAACTACCCCTTGCCGAGCTTGCACTGGTGGTCATCCGGACGCCGTCCTAGCGTGGGACGCACGGCTCGCCGACGCCCGGAAGCGCGCGGCCGCACCCCTCAACTCCCTTGTGCGAGAGGACGATCGCGCCCATGACCCTGCCCGAACCCGCCGGTGCCCAGCTCGCGGTGCTCAGCCACAGCGGCCGCGCGCTGCACTTCCTCGACCTCGCGTCGGGGCACCGCACCGGGCTGCTCGGCATGCTGCCCGAGGCCCACGAGCTGTGCTTCGACCCGGACCGGCGGCTGCTCTACGCCAGCCACACCTACCGCTCGGGCCACTACCTCGAACACGGCGACGAGGGCCACGAGATCACCGTCGTCGACGTCGACGCGCGGAAGGTCGTCGACGTCGTCGACCTCGCACCCGAGCACGCGCCCCACGGCCTCAAGCTCGACCGCGCCGCGGGCGTGCTGTACATCAGCGTCGAGGAGGGGCCCGCGGGGCCCGGCGGGCTCGTCGCCCTGGACACCGCGACCCGCCTCGTGAAGCGCCGGTTCAGCGCCGAAGCGCCGGTGCCGCACTGGATGGCGGTCACCCCGGACGGCAGGAGGGCGTACACCGCCAACAAGTGCAGCTCGTACGTCTCCGTCGTCGACCTGGTGCGCGGCGGACCCGTGCGTCCTGTCCCGGTGGGCGGGAGCGAGGGCCTCGACGTGTCGCCGGACGGCTCGCGCGTGTACGTCGCCACTCCGGCCCTCGCGCTGCCGCCCGACCCGGACGCGGACTACGCGGTGCAGGTCGTCGACGCGCGCACCCAGACGGTCACGCACACCCTCCGCACCTCCCACGCCCCGAGCCCGGTCCACGTCACGCACGACGGCAAGCTCCTGGTCGGCCAGTGGCGGACGGCCCCCGAGGGGCGGGGCGTGCGCTTCGAGGCGGGCCTCCTCTCCGTGTACGACGCCTCGTCGCTCGCCCTGCTCGGCGAGGCGGAGGTGGCGCGCTCGCCCATCAACATCGTCTCCACGCCGGACGGTTCGACCGCCTTCGTGACGGGCCTGCACGCGCAGGAGGTGAGCGTCGTCGACCTGGCGGCGTACCGGGTCACGGGGACGCTGGACCTCGACCTGGGCGAGGAGGCGCCGGGCGGGGGAGTGACGCACCAGGGGGCGCACGGGCTCGCGTACATACCCGCGCCCGCGGCGTAGCCCCGCAACCGCCGCGGCCGCCTCAGTCGCCGTAGTCGGCTAGGAGAAGTGGTCCACCCCCG
Organism: Streptomyces sp. NPDC059003; assembly: GCF_042740445.1. Taxonomy (NCBI): domain Bacteria; kingdom Bacillati; phylum Actinomycetota; class Actinomycetes; order Kitasatosporales; family Streptomycetaceae; genus Streptomyces; species Streptomyces sp. NPDC059003. The sequence goes on from NZ_JBHYJH010000069.1 coordinate 13,184, forward strand.
TGAGCTCGGCGGAGAGCCGCCAGAGCCGGGCCGCCGACGCCGGGTCCGTCGCCCACGGCTTGACGCCGCCGATGAGCATGTCGTCCGTGGTGGCGGGCTCGGCGATGTCGCAGTCCTGGCAGTACGCGCCCCCGTGGTCCGCGAGGAGCGGCGAGGTGGCGGCCCACACGGCCGTCGCCGCGCCCTGCGCGGGCGACTTGAAGCCGTCGGCGGGCTCGCCGTCCGGGCCGATCCAGCCCTGCGCGCGCTGCTCCTCGCGGGGGATATGGCGCTGGAGCGGGGTGAGGATGCTGCCGGGGTGCACGGCGAAGGCGCGCGGTCCGCGGTCGCCGGCGAGCGCGTCCAGGTGCCGGGCGAACAGGGCGTTCGCGGTCTTCGACTGGGCGTACGCGAGCCACCGGTCGTAGCCGCCGTGGAAGTGCGGGTCGTCCCAGCGGATGTCGGACAGGAAGTGCCCGGACGAGGCCACCGCGACGACCCGGGCGTGCGGCGCCGTCAGCGCGGGGGCGAGCCGGTTGACCAGGGCGTAGTGGCCGAGGTGGTTGACCGCGAAGTGGGCCTCCCAGCCGGGTCCCACCCGGGTCTCGGGGCAGGCCATGATGCCCGCGCCCGCGATCAGGACGTCCACCGTGCGCCCCGCGCGCAGCACCTCGTCGGCGAAGGCGCGGACGCTGTCGAGGTCCGCGAGGTCGAGAGCGGCCACCTCCGTGCCGGGCACCTCGCCCAGGGCCGTCCGTGCCGTCCCGGGGCGGCGGGCGGGGACGATCACATGGGCCCCGGCGCGGGCGAGGGCGCGGGTGGCCGCCAGGCCGAGGCCGGAGTACCCGCCGGTGACGAGCGCGGTCCTGCCCGTCAGGTCGATGCCGTCCAGGACGTCGTCGGCGGTGCTCCAGGCGCCGTATCCGGAACCGATCCCGCGCTGCGCGGCCGTCCGGGCACCTGCCGTGCCCGCCGTCGTGCCGTCTGTCGTGCCGTCTGTCTCAGTCGTCATGGCCGGGACGCTAGAACCTAGACTGCGATCTAGATCAAGCTCCGCGGTCGGCGAGGGGACGGGCCATGGCGGTGAGCGGTGCCGGCGGTGCCGGGATGTCCATCGGGGAGGTCGCCGAGGCGACCGGCCTGAGCGTGCACGCCCTGCGGTTCTTCGAGCGCGAGAAGCTGTTCCTGCGCCCGATCCCCCGCACCGGCGGCGGGCGGCGCGTGTACGAGCCCGCCGACGTGGAGTGGCTCGTCCTGTGCAACCGGCTGCGGGCGTCCGGGATGCCGATCGCGGAATTGCGGAGATTCGCCGGACTTGTCCGCTCCGGGTCGGGGAACGAGCCCGAACGCCTCGCCCTGCTCCAGGAGCACGAGCGCGCCGTCCGCGCCCGGATCGCCGAGCTCGACGCGAGCCTGGAGATCATCCACGGCAAGGTCGTGGCGTACGAGAAACACGTGCGCGAGGGCACGGCGGCCGGGGTGTGGGCGCCCGGGCCGTCCCGGTGACCGGACGCCGTCGCCGCGCCCGCGCACCGTGACCGGATAGCGACCGAGGGCCCTGTGAGCGACACCGCCCGCACGAGATATCTTGATGTCGAGCAATGTTGCAGACGTGGAGCGGAGCACCCGGTGACTGACTCGACCATCATCTATACGCACACTGACGAGGCCCCCGCCCTCGCGACGCATTCGTTCCTGCCCGTGATCCAGGCGTACGCGTCGACGGCCGGTGTCCGCGTCGAGACCCGTGACATCTCCCTGGCGGGCCGGATCATCGCGAGCTTCCCGGAGCGCCTGGAGCCGAGCCAGCGCATCGAGGACGCGCTGGCCGAGCTCGGCGAGCTGGCCAAGACGCCCGGGGCCAACATCATCAAGCTGCCGAACATCTCGGCGTCCATCCCGCAGCTGAAGGCCGCGATCGCCGAGCTGCAGGGGCAGGGCTACGCGCTGCCGGACTACCCGGACGACCCGAAGACCGACGAGGAGCGCGACGTCCGCGCCCGCTACGACAAGGTCAAGGGCTCCGCCGTCAACCCGGTCCTGCGCGAGGGCAACTCCGACCGCCGCGCCCCCGCGTCGGTCAAGAACTACGCCAAGGCCCACCCGCACCGCATGGGCGCCTGGACCGCCGAGTCGAAGACGAACGTCGCCACCATGGGCGAGAACGACTTCCGCTCCACGGAGAAGTCCGTGACCATCGCCGAGGCGGGCGCGCTCCGCATCGAGCTGGCGGGCGCCGACGGCACCACCACCGTCCTGAAGGACTCCGTGCCGGTCCTGGCCGGCGAGGTCGTGGACGCCTCCGTCCTGCACGTCGCCGCGCTGCGCGAGTTCCTGACCGCGCAGATCGCCCGCGCCAAGGCCGAGGGCGTCCTCTTCTCCGTCCACCTCAAGGCCACGATGATGAAGGTCTCCGACCCGATCATCTTCGGTCACGTGGTGCGCGCCTTCTTCCCGAAGACCTTCGCGAAGTACGGCGAGGTGCTCGTCGCCGCGGGTCTGTCCCCGAACGACGGGCTCGGCACCATCCTCAAGGGCCTGGACGGCGTGCCGCACCTGGGCGAGGAGATCAAGGCGTCCTTCGAGGCGGAGCTCCCCGAGGGCCCCGAGCTCGCCATGGTCGACTCGGACAAGGGCATCACCAACCTGCACGTCCCGAGCGACGTCATCGTCGACGCCTCGATGCCCGCGATGATCCGCACCTCCGGCCACATGTGGGGCCCGGACGGCCAGGAGGCCGACACCCTCGCGGTCCTGCCGGACTCCAGCTACGCCGGTGTCTACCAGGTCGTCATCGACGACTGCCGGGCCAACGGCGCCTTCGACCCGTCGACCATGGGCTCCGTGCCCAACGTCGGCCTCATGGCGCAGAAGGCCGAGGAGTACGGCAGCCACGACAAGACCTTCGAGATCCCGGCCGCGGGCACCGTCCGCCTCGTCGACGAGAAGGGCAACGTGGTCCTGGAGCAGGAGGTCGCCGAGGGCGACATCTTCCGCGCCTGCCAGGCCAAGGACGCCCCGATCAAGGACTGGGTCAAGCTCGCCGTCACGCGCGCCCGCGCCACCGGCGACCCGGCCGTGTTCTGGCTGGACGAGGGCCGCGCCCACGACGCCCAGCTGATCAAGAAGGTCGAGCAGTACCTGCCGGAGTTCGACACCGAGGGCCTGGACATCAGGATCCTGTCCCCGGTCGAGGCCACCAAGCTCTCCGTCGAGCGCATCCGCCAGGGCCTGAACACCATCTCGGTCACCGGCAACGTCCTGCGTGACTACCTGACCGACCTGTTCCCGATCCTGGAGCTGGGCACCAGCGCCAAGATGCTGTCGGTCGTCCCGCTGATGGCGGGCGGCGGCCTCTTCGAGACGGGCGCCGGCGGCTCCGCCCCGAAGCACGTCCAGCAGCTCGTCAAGGAGAACTACCTGCGCTGGGACAGCCTGGGTGAGTTCTTCGCGCTCGCGGCCAGCTTCGAGCACCTGGCCACCACCACGGGCAACGCCCGCGCCCAGGTCCTCGCCGACACCCTCGACCGCGCGACGGCGACCTTCCTCAACGAGGACAAGTCGCCGACCCGCCGCGTCGGTGGCATCGACAACCGCGGCAGCCACTTCTACCTGGCCCTGTACTGGGCGCAGGAGCTGGCCAAGCAGACGGACGACACGCAGCTCGCGGAGGCGTTCGCGGCCCTGGCCAAGACGCTGACCGAGCAGGAGCAGGCCATCGTCGACGAGCTGATCGCGGTCCAGGGCTCCCCGGCCGACATCGGCGGCTACTACCAGCCGGACGTCACCAAGGCCGCGGCGGTCATGCGCCCGTCGGCGACCCTCAACAAGGCGATCGCCTCGCTCGCCTGACGCTGAGCCCCACGGGCACGCGCACCCCCCGCCCCGGTCGGCAGCCGCCGACCGGGGCGGTCGTGTCTCGGTCGCGGGGCGGCGGCGCTGCCCCGGTCAGCCAACTCTGGCTGTTCCTCCGGCCCGGTGCCACGATTTCCCCAGCTCGTCGGCTCAGGGGGGCCTCCATGGCAACCGGGGCGGCACGAGATCCGCATTGCATAAACGTGCGGCGGATTGTATATTCATGCCATTCACGAGGAGGAGTCCATGACGGTAAGCGCAGCGGTGGCGGGGGCGAGCGGGTACGCGGGCGGGGAGCTGCTCCGCATCCTGGTCGGCCACCCCGAGGTCGAGATCGGCACGCTCACCGCCCACGCGAACGCGGGCCAGCCCCTCGGCGCGCTCCAGCCGCACCTGACGCCGCTCGCCGAGCGCGTCCTCGAACCGACCAGCGCCGAGACCCTCGCCGGGCACGACGTCGTCTTCCTCGCCCTGCCGCACGGCCAGTCCGCCGCCGTCGCCGAGCAACTCGGCCCGGACGTCCTGGTCGTCGACATGGGCGCCGACTTCCGGCTGAAGGACGCGGCGGACTGGGAGCGGTTCTACGGCAGCGAGCACGCCGGGACCTGGCCCTACGGCCTGCCCGAACTGCCGGGCGGCCGCGCCGCCCTGGCGGGCACCAAGCGCATCGCGGTGCCCGGCTGCTACCCGACGGCCGTCTCCCTCGCCCTCTTCCCGGCGTACGGGGCGGGGCTCGTCGAGGACGAAGCGGTGATCGTCGCGGCGTCCGGCACCTCGGGCGCGGGCAAGGCGCCCAAGCCGCATCTGCTCGGCTCCGAGGTGATGGGCTCCATGTCGCCGTACGGCGTCGGCGGCACGCACCGGCACACGCCCGAGATGATCCAGAACCTGAGCGCCGCCGCGGGCACCCGCGTCAGCGTCTCCTTCACGCCGACGCTCGCCCCCATGCCGCGCGGCATCCTCGCCACGTGCAGCGCCAAGGCCAAGCCGGGCGTCACCCCGGAGTCCGTGCGGGCCGCGTACGAGAAGGCCTTCGCCGACGAGCCGTTCGTGCGGCTGCTCCCGGAGGGCCAGTGGCCCGCCACGGCGTCCGTGTACGGCTCCAACTCCGTACAGCTCCAGGTCGCCCACGACACCGCCTCCGGGCGCGTGATCGTGATCAGCGCGATCGACAACCTGACCAAGGGCACCGCGGGCGGCGCGGTGCAGAGCATGAACATCGCCCTCGGCCTCCCTGAGGACCTGGGGCTCCCCACCACCGGACTCGCTCCCTGAGCGAGCGGTACAGCAACCCGTACAGAGACCCGTACGCGGACAAGGAGAGACAGTGAGTGTCACGGCAGCCAGTGGGTTCCGGGCGGCGGGCGTCGCCGCCGGGATCAAGGCCAACGGCAACCCGGACCTGGCCCTCGTGGTCAACGACGGACCCCGCACCGCCGCCGCCGGGGTCTTCACCTCCAACCGCGTGAAGGCCGCGCCCGTCCTGTGGTCCGAGCAGGTCCTCAAGGGCGGACAGGTCGCGGCCGTCGTCCTGAACTCGGGCGGCGCCAACGCCTGCACGGGCCCGCGGGGCTTCCAGGACACCCACGCCACCGCCGAGAAGGCGGCGGAGGTCCTCGGTGTGAACGCGGCCGAAGTCGCCGTCGCCTCGACGGGCCTGATCGGCGTCACGCTGCCCATGGACAAGCTCCTGCCGGGCGTCGGCGCGGCCGCGGACGCCCTGTCCGCGCACGGCGGCGAGAAGGCCGCCATCGCCATCAAGACGACGGACAGCGTGCACAAGACGGCGGTCGTCGAGGGCGACGGCTGGACCGTCGGCGGCATGGCCAAGGGCGCGGGCATGCTCGCGCCCGGCCTCGCCACCATGCTCGTCGTCCTCACCACCGACGCCGACCTGCCCGCCGCCGACCTCGACAAGGCCCTGCGCGAGGCCACCCGGCTCACGTTCGACCGGGTCGACTCCGACGGCTGCATGTCCACCAACGACACGGTGCTGCTTCTCGCCTCCGGCGCCGCCGGGGTCACGCCCGGCCAGGCGGAGTTCGCCGAGGCGGTCCGCGCCGTCTGCGACGACCTCGCCCGGCAGCTCATCGGCGACGCCGAGGGCGCGAGCAAGGACATCCGCATCGAGGTCGTGGGCGCCGCGACCGAGGACGACGCCGTCGAGGTGGGCCGCTCCATCGCCCGCAACAACCTCCTGAAGTGCGCCATCCACGGCGAGGACCCCAACTGGGGCCGGGTGCTCTCCGCGATCGGCACCACCTCCGCGGCCTTCGAGCCCGACCGCCTGAACGTCGCCATCAACGACGTCTGGGTGTGCAGGAACGGCTCGGTCGGCGAGGACCGCGACCTCGTCGACATGCGCTACCGCGAAGTGCGGATCACCGCCGACCTGGCCGCCGGGGCCGAGTCCGCGGTCATCTGGGCCAACGACCTGACCGCCGACTACGTCCACGAGAACAGCGCGTACTCCTCGTAGCGCGTACGCCCTGCTCCCCGTGCGTGCTCCTCCCCGTACGCACGTCTCCACCAGGAAAGCCCCATGAGCACCCGCAAGCACACCGCACTCCCCAAGGCCGAGATCCTCATCGAGGCGCTGCCCTGGCTGACCCGGCACCGCGGCAAAACCGTCGTCATCAAGTTCGGCGGCAACGCCATGGTCGACGACGAGCTGAAGGCCGCCTTCGCCCAGGACGTCGTCTTCCTGCACCACGCGGGCCTCAGACCCGTCGTCGTGCACGGCGGCGGCCCGCAGATCAGCGCGCAGCTCGACAAGCAGGGCCTGGTCAGCGAGTTCAAGGCGGGCCTGCGGGTCACCACGCCCGAGGCGATGGACGTCGTCCGCATGGTCCTCGCCGGGCAGGTGCAGCGCGAACTCGTGGGGCTGCTCAACGAGCACGGCCCGCTGGCCGTGGGCCTCACCGGCGAGGACGCGCACACCATCACCGCGACCCGGCACCGCCCGCTCATCGACGGCGAGCCCGTCGACATCGGCCAGGTCGGCGAGGTCACCCGGATCGACACCGGCGCCGTGGAGGCGCTGCTCGCCGACGGCCGCATCCCGGTGGTCTCCTCCATCGCCCGCTCCCAGAACGAAGGTGGCCCGGGCCATGTCTACAACGTCAATGCTGATACGGCGGCTGCGGCACTCGCTGCGGCGCTTGGTGCCGAGACGCTGATGGTCCTCACCGACGTCGAGGGCCTGTACGAGGACTGGCCGCACAGCGACGAGGTCATCAGCCGGCTGACCGCGGGCGAACTGGAGAAGCTCATCCCCGAGCTGTCCAGCGGCATGGTGCCGAAGATGCGGGGCTGTCTGCACGCGGTGCGGAACGGTGTCCAGACGGCCCGCGTCATCGACGGGCGCGTCCCGCACTCGATCCTGCTTGAGATTTTCACCGACGACGGAATCGGCACGATGGTCGTGCCCGACGAGCTGACCGAGGGAGACCCGGCATGACGTCCAACCACGAGCTGACCCGGCGCTGGCAGGGCGCGCTCATGGACAACTACGGCACCCCGCGGATCCCGCTGGTGCGCGGCGCGGGCAGCACGCTCTGGGACGCCGACGGCAACGCCTACGTCGACTTCGTCGGCGGCATCGCGGTGAACGCGCTCGGCCACGGGCACCCGGCCGTCGTCGAGGCCGTGTCCCGGCAGATCGCCTCCCTCGGCCATGTCTCCAACCTCTTCATGGCCGAGCCGCCCATCACGCTCGCGGAGCGGCTGCTCGCCCTCTTCGGCCGCGCCGGCCGCGTGTACTTCTGCAACTCGGGCGCGGAGGCCAACGAGGGCGCCTTCAAGATCGGCCGGCTCACGGGCCGCTCGCACATGGTCGCGACCCACGGCGGCTTCCACGGCCGCACCATGGGCGCCCTCGCCCTGACCGGGCAGCCCGGCAAGCAGCAGCCGTTCGTGCCGCTGCCCGGCGACGTCACGCACGTGCCGTACGGCGACGTGGCGGCCCTGCGCGCGGCGGTCACCGAGGACACGGCCTTCGTGATCATCGAGCCGATCCAGGGCGAGAACGGCGTCGTCGTACCGCCCGCCGGGTACCTGAAGGCGGCCCGCGACATCACCCGCGCCACGGGCACCCTGCTCGTCCTCGACGAGGTGCAGACCGGAATCGGCCGTACCGGCCACTGGTTCGCGCACCTCGCCGAGGAGGACGTGCTCCCCGACGTCGTCACGCTCGCGAAGGGCATCGGCGGCGGCCTGCCGCTCGGCGCCACCGTCGCCTTCGACGCGGCCGCCGACCTGCTGAAGCCGGGTCAGCACGGCACGACGTTCGGCGGGAACCCGGTCGCCTGCGCCGCCGGGCTCGCGGTCCTCGACACGATCGCCGCCGAAGGCCTGCTCGACAACACCAAGCGGGCCGGCGAGAAGCTGAGGGCCGGAATCGAGTCGGCGGGCCACCGACTGGTCTCCCATGTCAGGGGCGCGGGCCTCCTGCTGGGTATGGTGCTCACGGAGCCGCTGGCCGCGCAGGTGCAGCGGGCGGCTCAGGACGCCGGACTCCTGGTCAACGCGCCCGCCCCCGATGTCGTACGGCTCATGCCGCCGCTGAACGTGCGCGACACCGAGGTGGACGCCTTCCTCCAGGCCCTGCCCGGCGTCCTGGACCGGGCCGCGGCCGCGGCGAACGGGGACGGACGATCCGGAGAATGAGACGACGATGAGCCACGCGCAGCGCAACGAGCGAGGGGAGCGAGGGGAGCACGCCGGTCCCGCCGTGCCGCAGACCCGCACCGCACGGCACCGCCGGATCGTGGACATCCTCAACCGGCAGCCGGTGCGCTCCCAGAGCCAGCTGGCCAAGCTCCTCGCCGACGACGGCCTCTCGGTCACCCAGGCCACGCTCTCCCGCGACCTGGACGAGCTGAACGCCGTCAAGATCCGCAACGCCGAGGGCGACCTCATCTACGCCGTACCGAGCGAGGGCGGCTTCCGCACCCCGCGCGCCCCGCTCGGCGAGTCGGCGAAGGAGGAGCGGATGCGCCGCCTCTCCGCGGAGCTCCTGATCTCCGCGGAGGCGTCGGCGAACCTGGTCGTCCTGCGCACCCCGCCGGGCGCCGCCCAGTTCCTCGCCTCCGCGATCGACCAGGCCGAACTGCACGACATCCTGGGGACGATCGCGGGCGACGACACGGTGATGCTTATCAGCAGGGATGCGACGGGTGGGCAGGCGTTGGCCGATCACTTGCTGCGGTTGGCGTCCAACGAGTGAGTTGTCCCGTGGTCCTGGGTGGGCCTCTTCATCGGCCTTCGGCCTCGTCCTCAAACGCCGGACGGGCTGGATTCCCTGCGGCCGGTCCGGCTTCTGCCGCTCGGTGGGACATCCACGCCGCCACCGCCGCCCCCGACACGTTGTGCCAGACCGAGAACACCGCTGCGGGGAGGGCCGCCAGGGGGCTGAAGTGGGCGCTTGCCAGGGACGCGGCCAGGCCTGAGTTCTGCATGCCGACCTCGAAGGCCATCGCGCGGGACGCGGGGGCGCCGAGGCGGGCCAGGCGGCCGGCGCCGTAGCCGAGCGCCAGGCCGAGGCCGTTGTGCAGGACCACCGCCACCAGGACGAGCGCGGCCGCCGACTTGATGGCCGCCGCGCTGCCCGCGACGACCACGGTGACGATGACGGCGATGGTCACGGCCGACAGCCACGGCAGCGCGCCGAGCGCCCGGTCCACGTACCGGCCCAGGAACAGCCGTACCAGCAGGCCCGCGACGACCGGGAGCAGCACCGTCTTGAGGATGTCCGTCACCATCGAGCCCGCGTCGACCGGCAGGTACTCGCCCGCGAGCAGCAGCGTCAGCGGTGGCGTGACGAGCGGTGCGAGCACCGTGGAGACGGTGGCGACGGACACCGAGAGGGCCACGTCGCCGCGCGCGAGATAGGTCACGACGTTCGACGCCGTGCCGCTCGGGGCGCAGCCGACGAGGATGACCCCGGCCGCCAACTGGGGCGACAGGTCGAGGGCGTGGGCGATGAGCCAGCCGAGGCCCGGCATGATGACGTAGTGGGCGACCAGGCCCAGGGCGACGGCCCAGGGGCGCTGCGCGACGCCCTTGAAGTCCTGCGGCGTCATCGTGAGCCCCATGCAGAACATCACGACGCCGAGCAGATACGGCACGCCCGGCTTCCAGTCCGCGAACCCGCCGGGGAACGCGAGCCCGACCGCGCCCGCGGCGAGCACGAGCACGGGGAAGACGGTCACGGCGCGGCGGGCGGCCCGGTCCGCGGGGTTCATGGCGCCGGTGGACGCGGGTCCCGGCGCCGTCTGTTCGGTGTGCACCCGGCGATGCAACGTCCGCGGGCGGTGGGCACGCAACCCCCGTCTCGGTATGTGGTCGCTACAGCTACATAGGGCGCGCGCCGGGCTCTGTGCCTCGCGGGCGGCGCCCGGACTACTTGGCGCCGCCGCACCCGCCCACCGGCGTCACCGACACGACACTGCGGGCGGGCAGCGTGACCCGCTTCCCGCCACCACCACCGTCGCCCTCGCGCAACGCGACGCCGTCCCGCCCCGACCCGAGGAACTCGCCGCACCGCTCGCCCGTCGTCGTGGTGACCCGCACCAGACGGTCCTGCGGCGCCTCGGTCAGGGCCAGGGCGATCCCGATGCCCGCGCCCCCGCACACCACCCCGAGCAGACAGCACACCAGGGCGACCGGAAGGAGCCGCAGGATCCGGGCCGCCTCGCGCTCGCTCCAGCGGCGCAGGGACTGACCGGCGAGCAGGATCCGCTCGCGCGGGCGCCCGTGCGCGGCGAGCACGGCGAGGACGGACCCGGTGAGCAGCAGCAGGAAGGAGGCGGCGACGAGACCCGTCGCCGTGTGCCGGGCCCACGCGGGAAGGCCGTTGAGGTCGTCGCGGCCCTTGAGGACCACCAGGACGGCGAGCAGCGCGGTGAGCCCGCCGAGCCCGTTCCGCCAGCCCTCGGCCCGCGCCCGCAACTCGTCGAGCTGGGTGAACTCCAGCTCACGGGCCAGCTCCGCCCAGCGCCGGTCGGACTGAAGGGTCACGGCGTGCCGCCGCTCGCCGCCGCGGGCACCAGGTTCCGTACGTACCAGCTGGCGCCGCAGCCGATGAAGACGGCGTTCGGCGGCAGGTCCGGGTGCGGGTGCCGGCACTCGCAGAAGTGCCGCTCCTGGACGAGGAGTTCGGCGTCCTCCCGCGGGCCCTTGGTGCCGGTCGCCGTGCCGGTTCCGGGTACGCCGCGCCGGTACTCCGTGGCCGTCCGGCCCCGGCAGCGGGGGCAGTGCCCCTGGACGAGGGTGTGCCCGCCCGGCGACGCGCCGAGCGTGAACGGGTCGGCCACCTCGCCCAGGTCCTCGTCGGCGTACACGGTGTCGAACAGGTGGGAGCGGGCCGGGGGCTGGGTCATGGGGCGCCGTCCAGGTCGAGATCGAGATCGAGGGCGAAGAGCGTGGCGTACAGGCGCAGGCGCTCGGTGATCCAGCCCTCGCTCTCGCCGGTGGCGTGGGCGGCGCGGGCGACGTGCGCGGCGGTCACCGTGCCGGTGACGGCGGGGAGCCGGCCGTCGAGGTGCTGGGTGAGGAGGGTCAGGTCCTGCCAGAGGGGGACGGTGTCCGGCGGGGGAGGCAGGGGGGTGTGGTCGGGCAGGAGGGGGAGGTAGGGCGCGACGCGCCGCAGCGTGCGTGACGGGGGCTCGCCGAGGCGGCCCGCGATGCTCACCAAGTCGAGGGGGCCGAAGGTCCGGTCGGGGGCCGACAGCCACTGCTCGGCCGAGAGCGCGACCAGGTCGCGTTCGGGGAGGGGCTTTTGAGGCAGGGCCGCCACGGCCGCGGGGGAGAGCTCCGGCACCCGGGCGCCCAGCGGGCGCAGCGCGGACAGCTCGGCGTAGGCCGTGGCGGGGTCGATCTCCCGCGCTCTGGCGTACTCGGCCAGCGCCCAGGGAGCGAGGGAGGTCCACATGGCGGTGGAGAAGGAGCGGTCTTCGAGGGGGTCCACGTCGTGCACGGACTCGTGGACCAGCTGCGTGGTGAGGGCTTCGACGTCGTGCGTGCCGGGGCGGTATCCGGCGAGCGCCTCCGGAAGGGGCGGGACCGTGTAGCCGAAGCGGTCCGCGTCCTGGAGTGCGATGGCCCATACGTCGGCGAGGGACTCGTGGAGGCACCTGGCGGCGAAGAACAGCCCGGCGGTGGTGAGCTCGTCGGCCGGGGCGTCCTGCGACGCCTTGACCGCCTCCTTGCCCGAGAGCGCGTAGCGGCTGCGCAGCGACAGGCCCGGCCACGCGGTGACGACCTCGATGTCGGACGGTACGCGGACCCCGGCCGCCCGCAGCTCGGCGACGGCGCCGGTGATGTCGTCCAGGACGTCGAGCTCGCCCAGGGCGCCGAGGTCCGTGGCGGCCCGCCCCAGCGCCTCCAGGCCGACCCCGTCCTCCAGGTGCGCCCCGCTGCCGGCGAGGCTTCTGACCAGCACCTCCGTGGCATCGGACGGCACGAGTCGGCCGCCGCTCCCGCCGTGCCCGTACCGGCGCGTGTACGAGAGGCCCGTTGCGGCCGCCGTCCGCGCGAGGCGGCTCTCGGCGTCCTCGAGCCCGGTCTCCCACACCCAGGCCATGACCACCGTCGCGCCCCATCGCAGTATCCGGTCACCCGCCCGAGTGGGGGTGGCGAAGAGGTCGAGGGCATCGACAAGTTCCGGGTCCAGGTCGACCCACGCCTGGACGGTCTCGACGGCGGGTGCCCGCCAGCCGAGCCAGGCGAAGCGGGCCAGTAGATCCACGACCTCTGCCGGTGTCCTGCCTGTGCGTCGGCAGACCTTGCCCACCTGTGCGGGCCCCGTGACCGGAGCCAGGTCCCCCTCGTGGACTCCTGGGGTCGCATCGAGGAAGAGGCAGTCGACGTCCTGCGGCGTACACACGTAGTCCTCGTGATGCGGCGGTACGGGGGACAGGGGCGCGTCGTGCAGCGGAAGCCAGCGGCCGTGGTGCTCGGCCAGGCGGCCCAGGGGGATGCCCAGCCTGTGGGAGGCCAGCACCAGGCTGCCGGCACTGCGGCTGACGTCGGTGGTGGCCGCCACGCTGATGAAGGGGTCGGACGAGCCGGGGGCGGGAGTGCCGTTGATGATCCGGGCCAGCATCCTGTCGACCGAGTCGGGCACACGGTCGAGGGCTTCCCCGTGGTACTCGCCGTGCACGGCGGGCGGAGCCTCGGCGGGGTGCGCGACGCGCAGCTGCCGTTTGCGCCGGAGGGCCTCGGCCACCGTCATGCCCAGCGTGGCGGCCTGTTCGACCACGAGCCACCAAGGGGAGTGCGTGCCCTGCAGCGTGGCGTCGCCGGGCTCGGGCACGGGATGGCCGACGAGGCTCTTGGGAGACAGCGCCGTGAGGGCGGTGTTCGGAAGCCGCATCGCGGCGGCCCGCCACGCCCACAGGTGCGCGGCGTCGTCCCCCTGGCTCGCCTGCGACCGGACGTGCGCGTCGTGGTGGAACCAGCCCTCGGAGTCGAGCCGGTGCCGCTCGTCGTCGTCCGGCCCGCGTGCGGCGACGACGCCCTTGCCCCGCCACTCGCTCCACAGCACCCGGGCCACCGGCAGGTTCTGCTGCTCCAGCGCCCAGAGCCACTCCATCGTGAGGCCGGGCCACTCGGCGAGCATCCGGGCGCCCTTGCGGAAGTTCAGCTCCGCCCAGTCCCGGTCGTAGGACTGGAGTTCCTTGCGGGTGACGCTCAGTCGGCCTGCGTGCGGTCCCGTCAGGTTCAGGACGTAGCCGTAGGGCCGTACGTCCGTGGTGATGCCGTCGCACAGCACGCCTCCGGCGCCGGTCCACCACAGGGTGCCCGGCACCGCTTCGAGGGGCTCCATCTGGCTGGGGCCCGTCCGCTGGAGGACGCCCCGCTCCCACCGCTGCGGCGGCCCCGTCAGGTCCCGCGCTTCGAGGTCGAACTCGCTCACCCGCACGAACTCCCGCAGCGCGCCCACGCACGACAGCCGCGCGGACACGTCCCCCGGCCGCAGATAGAGCCGCACTCGCGTCCCGCCCTCCGGCAGCGCGTCCCCCGTGCCCCCGTACCGCTGGATCCGGAACAGGCTCCCGCTGCTCGGGATCTCCACGCTCAGTGCCTCGGCGGCGGGGATGCCCTCGGGGCTCACCTGCCGGGTCACGATCGTCATCTCGTCGGCGAGCATGAAGTAGCTGAACACGCCGATGCCGAACCGGCTGTTGGGGTAGAGGCGCAGCGCGGAGCTGTGCCGCAGCCAGCGCGACTGCTCGCGCCGGAACGCCTTGGACTGCTCGAACCGGCTGCCCGCGCGCGTGAACGTGTACTTCAGCTGCTCCGCGCTCATGCCGACGCCGTTGTCCCGGCACTCCACGTACCGGCCGCGCCCGTCCTCGCCCATGGTGAGGGAGATCCGCCCGGTCCAGGGCGCGGGCGCCGGGCCCGCGCTGTCCAGGTAGCGCCAGCGCATGGCCCGGTAGCGGCAGGCGTCCATCGCGTTCTGGTAGAGCTCGCGCAGGGCGAGCTGCGGCTCGCCGCCGTACAGCTGCTCGCCCATGAGCAGCTCGCGGACCTCGGTCTGCGCCAGGTGGAAGCGGAGCAGCGGCACTTCGTACGCGGTGCGGCCGCCGAGCGTGCTGGCTCTGAGGTCGCGGTCGGTCACCCGCGTCGGCACGGCCGCGAGGAGCGCGGCCTCCTGGGCGGGCAGCGCGCTCGCGAGGACCCCGGTCTGCGCCGCCAACTGGTCCGCCTGGTCGGCCACTTCGACGAGCGCCGCGTGCACCGCCTGGTGCGGGCACGGCACGTCCAGGTGCAGCGCGGAGCCCTCGGGCCGCCAGCGGAGCAGCTCGGGGTGCGCGACCAGGGCGACGACCTCCTGCGGCAGGACCGGGTCCGACACGGCCAGGTGCTCGGCGACGACCTCCGGGAAGGTCCGTACGTCCAAGGAGAGCGTGCCCGCGAGCCGCAGCAGCGCCGCCAGCGGGCGCACCCGCAGCGACTGGTACCCGCCCGGCAGCAGCACCTTGACGGGGGCGCGCCCCACCACGCCGTCGGGCGGCTCGTCGAGGCCGATGGCCGCGGCGGCCGCGCGCAGCAGGCCGGACAGCTCCGCGACCCGGTCCTGCGCGGGCGCGGTCCCGCCGAGCAGATCGGCGGCGAGCGCGTCCGCGAACGGGTGGGCCGTCGCCTCGTCGTCCGTCTCCAGGCGGTCGGCGACCCACCGGTGCACCAGCCACATGACGAGGGCTGCGGCGTCCCGCGCCCGCTCGCGCGCCCGGCACTCGGCGACCTTCCGCGCCACGCGCGCGTGCTGCTCGCCGATCTGCTCGTAGTGGCTGCGGTGGGCGTCGGCGCCCGGCACCCGCTCCAGGGACTCGGGGCCGATCTCCGCGGCCTGGCTGAGCCGCTCCGCCCAGGCCGCCTCCCGCAGGAACGGCGCCGCGACGAGCGTGGCCACCTCCACCGCGGACAGGCGTTCCCCGTCGGGCAGCAGCTGCGGAAGCCGGTCGCACAACAGCCGTACGGGGAAGGTGTCGTCGGCCCACGGGTCCTCGAACGGCAGCCGCTCCTGCGCGAGGTGCAGGGTGTGGGCGCAGCGCTCCACGAACGCGCTCAGCGAGTCCTGGAAGCGGGCGACGCCGCCCTCGTCGCGGGGCGCGACGCGCTTCCACAGCGGCGTGTCCCGCACGGCGCCCTGCCAGGCCTCCAGGAGCGGCCGCCCCTCGCAGATCTCCGTGGCCCTGGTGCGGGCCTCGAAGGTGGTGCCGTAGCGGATGTCCGCGTGCTGCGGGAGCCCCTGCCGGTGCGCCACCGCCTTCGTCCGCGCCGCGGCCTTGGCGAACACGTCCTCGACGGTGCGCGCGGGCGTCAGCGGGCCGAGCGCGTCCGCGAGGCCGCGCGTGAAGAAGCTGCCCTCGCCGGTGTGGCCGCTGCGCTCGCCCGCCGAGCAGCCCGTGAGGACGGCGAAGCCGCCGCCGGGCGGGCCGTTGTCGACGCTGTTGCCGAACGGCGGTTCGTTGCTCGGCAGTTCGCTGCGGCAGGCGTCGACGGCCCACAGCACGGTGTCCGCCCGGGACGCCTTGAGCCAGGGGCTGATGTTCGCCGGGACCAGCGTGTGGAGGTACGGCTCCTGCCAGTCGCCGTCGGCGGGCGGGACCGCGTCGTTGGGCACCAGGTAGTCGGTGCCGTTGACGCGGACGCCGTGCCCGCTGAAGTACAGCAGCAGGGTGCCGTGTTCGGGGACGTCGCGGGCGGCTTCGTGGACGCGGGTGCGGATCTGGTTGAGCCCGGCGTCGTGCAGCGTGTCGATGTCGTACCGGGCCGCCCGCAGCGCCGCGTGCATCAGGCGCAGGTCGGCGTCGACCGCGTCGTCGAGCGGCGCGAAGAGCCCGCCCGCGTCGGGCACGTGCCCGACTCCGATGAGCAGTGCCCTGCGTGCCCCTGCCATGGCCCCTCCCGCCGGCCGCCCGACCGGCCGGGCAACATGATGGCACCGCGCCGGTCGCGGCGGGCCCAGGAGGGCTCAGGCGGGCGTCGGCGGCAGCGGGAGCGGCAGCCCCGGGAGCCCGTCGATGCTAGTGGCTATGTCCTGCTTCTTCGTGAAGTACGCGTCGAGCGAGGCGTCGTCCTCGCGGGCGAAGCGCTTGGCGTGCAGGTCGCGGTCCTGGTCGTACGTCATGAACGGCACCGCGTAGCCACAGGTGTCACGGACGAGCTCCGCGGTCACGACGATGATCGCGCGCAGGCCGTGCTGCGCGTGGTCGACGTCGGGGAAGCGGGCGAGCAGTTCGGGGAAGCGCGGGTCGTCGCGGAACACGGGCTCGCCGCGGCCGTGCACGCGGACGATGTTCGGCGGGCCCTGGAAGGCGCACCACATCAGCGTGATGCGGCCGTTCTCCCGCAGGTGCGCGATGGTCTCGGCGTTGCTGCCCGCGAAGTCCAGGTAGGCGACGGTCTGTTCGTCGAGCACGGCGAAGGAGCCGGTGACGCCCTTGGGGGAGAGGTTCAGCGTGCCGTCGCCGGAGAGCGGGGCCGTGGCGGTGAAGAAGATGGGCTGTTGCTCGATGAAGGTGCGGAGCCTGCCGTCGATGCGTTCATAAGTCTTTCCCATGCCTAAGGATTATGGACCCAGATCCTTCGTTTGTCTAAACAGTTCGCCTGTCGCATATCTCTGCGCACCTTCGCATGCCTAATTGACGAATCATGCAGAGCAATGCATACTCATGCATGTCAGTGACCGCGAGGCACTGAGCGAGCGAATGCACTGTGAGGAGAAACCCGTGACCGAGCGCGTCGTACTCGCCTACTCGGGCGGCCTGGACACCTCCGTCGCCATCGGCTGGATCGCCGAGGAGACGGGTGCCGAGGTCATCGCTGTCGCCGTGGACGTCGGCCAGGGCGGCGAGGACCTGGACGTCATCCGCAAGCGCGCGCTCGCCTGCGGTGCCGTCGAAGCGGAGGTCGCGGACGCCAAGGACGAGTTCGCCGAGGGCTACTGCCTCCCGGCGATCAAGGCCAACGCCCTGTACATGGACCGGTACCCGCTGGTGTCGGCCCTGTCCCGGCCCACGATCGTCAAGCACCTCGTGGCCGCCGCGCAGAAGCACGGCGCGGGCGTCGTGGCCCACGGCTGCACCGGCAAGGGCAACGACCAGGTGCGGTTCGAGGCCGGCATCCAGGCGCTCGGCCCCGACCTGAAGTGCATCGCCCCCGTCCGGGACTACGCGATGACGCGGGACAAGGCCATCGCCTTCTGCGAGGACAAGGGCCTGCCGATCGCGACCACCAAGAAGTCGCCGTACTCCATCGACCAGAACGTCTTCGGACGGGCCGTCGAGACGGGCTTCCTGGAGGACATCTGGAACGCGCCGATCGAGGACGTGTACGAGTACACCTCGAACCCGGCGACGCCCCGTGAGGCCGACGAGGTCGTCATCTCCTTCAAGGAGGGCGTCCCGGTCGCCATCGACGGCAGGCCCGTCACGGTCCTCCAGGCGATCCAGCAGCTCAACGAGCGCGCGGGCGCCCAGGGCATCGGCCGGATCGACATGGTCGAGGACCGGCTCGTCGGCATCAAGTCCCGCGAGGTGTACGAGGCGCCGGGCGCGATCGCCCTGATCACCGCCCACCAGGAGCTGGAGAACGTCACGGTCGAGCGGGAGCTCGCCCGGTACAAGCGGCAGGTCGAGCAGCGCTGGGGCGAACTGGTCTACGACGGCCTGTGGTTCTCCCCCCTGAAGCGGGCCCTCGACGGCTTCATCAACGAGGCCAACCAGCACGTCACCGGCGACATCCGCATGACCCTCCACGGCGGCCGCGCCGTCGTCACGGGCCGGAAGTCCGAGGAGTCCCTGTACGACTTCAACCTCGCGACGTACGACTCGGGCGACACGTTCGACCAGTCCAAGGCGCAGGGCTTCATCGACATCTTCGCGCTGTCGTCGAAGATCGCCGCCAAGCGGGACTTGACCTGATTGTCTTCGGTTCGGGAAGGGGCGGGGCGGGGGAGAAGACCCTCGCCCCGCCCACCGCACATCAAGGAGCAACCGTGAGCAGCAACACCGGCGAAGTCCGCCTCTGGGGCGGAAGGTTCGCCGACGGCCCCGCAGAAGCGCTGGCGCAACTGTCGGCCTCGGTCCACTTCGACTGGCGCCTCGCGCCGTACGACATCGCCGGTTCCCGAGCCCACGCGCGCGTGCTGCACAAGGCGGACCTCCTCACGGCCGACGAACTGGACCGCATGCTCACCGGCCTCGACCGGCTCGAAGCGGACGTGGCCGCAGGCACGTTCGTGGGCACCGTCGCCGACGAGGACGTGCACACGGCCCTGGAGCGCGGCCTCCTGGAGCGGCTCGGCCCGGACCTCGGCGGCAAGCTGCGCGCGGGCCGGTCCCGCAACGACCAGGTCGTCACGCTCTTCCGGATGTACCTGCGCGACCACGCCCGGATCATCGGCGGCCTGCTCACCGACCTCCAGGAGGCCCTGATCGGCCTGGCCGAGGCCCACCCGGACGTCGCCATGCCGGGCCGCACCCACCTCCAGCACGCCCAGCCGGTCCTGTTCGCGCACCACGTCCTCGCGCACGTCCAGTCCCTGGCGCGGGACGCCGAGCGGCTGCGGCAGTGGGACGAGCGGACCGCCGTGTCGGCGTACGGCTCCGGGGCGCTGGCGGGCCAGTCGCTGGGCCTCGACCCGGAGGCCGTGGCGAAGGACCTGGGCTTCGAGCGCGGCTCCGCCGCGAACTCCATCGACGGCACGGCGTCGCGCGACTTCGTCGCCGAGTTCGCCTTCATCACCGCGATGATCGGCGTGAACCTCTCCCGGATCGCCGAGGAGGTCATCATCTGGAACACGAAGGAGTTCTCCTTCGTCACGCTCCACGACGCCTTCTCGACCGGCTCGTCGATCATGCCGCAGAAGAAGAACCCGGACATCGCCGAGCTGGCCCGGGGCAAGTCCGGCCGCCTCATCGGCAACCTCACGGGCCTCATGGCCACGCTCAAGGCGCTCCCGCTCGCGTACAACCGCGACCTCCAGGAGGACAAGGAGCCGGTCTTCGACTCCTGCGACCAGCTGGAGGTCCTGCTGCCGGCGTTCACCGGCATGATGGCGACGCTCACGGTCCACCGCGAGCGCATGGAGGAGCTGGCCCCGGCAGGCTTCTCGCTCGCCACGGACATCGCGGAGTGGCTGGTCAAGCAGGGCGTGCCGTTCCGCGTCGCGCACGAGGTCGCGGGCGAGTGCGTCAAGGAGTGCGAGGCGCACGGCATCGAACTCGACCAGCTCACCGACGACCAGTTCGCGAAGATCTCCCCCCACCTGACCCCCGAGGTCCGCACCGTCCTGAACGTCCCCGGAGCCCTGGCCTCCCGCAACGGCCGCGGCGGCACGGCCCCCTCAGCGGTGGCCGCACAACTGGCGGAGATCAAGACAGACGTAGCGTCACAGCGCCAGTGGGCATCCAGCCCGTCCGGCGAAGCTTCCAGCCCGTCCGGCGTTTGAGGACGAGGCGCGAAGCGCCGATAAACGGGGGTCCTAGGGGGCGAAGCCCCCTGGTTTCGGGAAGGGGCGGGCCCGGGGCGCACCCGCGAGGCCCCGACCCCCCGCACAGCGTTACGTTGAGGGGGTACGCACCCCGCGTACCCCCTCACCGCGTGGAGCCCCCAGATGCCGTTCGCCCGACTCACCGCAGCGACCACGCCGACCGCCCACCTGGGACTCGGCCTGGCCGCGATCGGCAGGCCCGGCTACATCACCCTGGGCCGCGAGGCCGACCTCCCGCCCTCGCGCAGCGTGGAGGCCCTGCGCGAGCGCACCCTGGAACTCCTCGACGCCGCCTACGCCCTCGGCGTCCGCTACATCGACGTGGCCCGGTCCTACGGCCGCTCAGAGGAGTTCCTGGCCGACTGGCTGCACGCCCGCCCCGACATCCGCGACGTCGTCGTGGGCAGCAAGTGGGGCTACACGTACACCGCCGACTGGCGCACCGACGCCGACGCGCACGAGGTCAAGGACCACAGCGTCGCCGCGTACGACCGCCAGCGCGCCGAGACCGCCGAGCTGCTCGGCGACCGGCTCGACCTCTACCAGATCCACTCGGTGACCCCCGAGAGCCCGGCCCTCACCGACAAGGAACTGCACGCCCGGCTCGCCGCCCTCGCCGACCAGGGCGTCACCGTCGGCCTCTCCGTGAGCGGCCCCGACCAGGCCACGGCGATCCGGGCCGCCCTGGACGTCACCGTGGGCGGCGAGCGGCTCTTCCGCACGGTCCAGGCGACGTACAACGCCCTGGAGACGTCGGCGGGCCCCGCGCTCGCCGAGGCGCACGACGCGGGCCTGACCGTCCTGGTGAAGGAGGCCATGGCCAACGGCCGTCTGGCGGGCCCCGGCGCCCCGGCCGCCGTGCGCGCCGCCGCCGAGGCCACCGGGCTCGGCTGCGACGCGGTCGCCCTGGCCCTGGTCCTGCGCCAGCCGTGGGCGGGCGTCGTCCTCTCCGGCGCCGCCACGTCCGTACAGCTCGTGTCCAATCTGCACGCGACGGCCGTCGACCTGGACGCCGAGCAGCTGGAGCGCCTCGCGGCACTCGCGGAGGAGCCCACCGCGTACTGGCGCACGCGCGCGGGCCTGCCCTGGCACTGAGCGGTACGGGCGCACGCGCCGGACCGCCCCCCTGGCGCCGAGCCACTCACCCACAGCCCCACACGCGGTAAGACCCACCCGCAGTAAGACCCACCCGCAGTAAGACCCGCATGCCTCTCGTGAGACAAAAATGTCTCATGTGGTCTATGGTTGTCTCATGTCAGTCGATCGTGACCAGGTGCTGCGCAGTGCCGCCGCCCAGCTCACCCGCAAGGGCTCCTCGACCATGGACGAGGTGGCCAAGGCCTGCGGCATCAGCCGTGCCACGCTGCACCGCCACTTCGCCGGGCGCGACGCGCTCATCCGGGCCCTGGAGGACCTCGGCATCCAGGAGTGCGAGGCGGCCCTCGCCGCCGCGCGGCTCGACGAGGGCAGCGCGCAGGAAGCGCTGCGACGCCTGATCATGGAGATCGAGCCGGCCGCGGGCCTGCTCGCGTTCCTCGTCACGGAGAACCAGCTCTTCGAGGGCGACGCCCAGCACGAGGGCTGGGCCCGGCTCGACGTCAGGATCGCGGAGCTGTTCCGGCGCGGCCAGCAGAGCGGCGAGTTCCGCATCGACCTGAGCCCCGTGTGGCTCACGGAGGCGCTGTACGGCCTGATCGGCTCCGGCGTCTGGGCCGTCCTGGACGGCCGCATCGCCGCCAAGGACTACAGCTACATGATCGCCGAGCTGCTGCTCGGCGGCGCACGACGGAGAGAGGAACCATGACAAGCACCGCAGAGCGCATCCGGACCGCCGAGGTGGCCCGGCCGCCCGGCCGCTGGCTCGCCCTGTCCGTGCTCGTCCTCGCCGTGCTCCTCGTCGCCGTCGACGCGACCGTGCTCGGCCTCGCGACGCCGTACATCAGCGAGGACCTCAAGCCGTCCGGCACCCAGCTCCTGTGGATCGGCGACGTCTACTCGTTCGTCATCGCGGGTCTGCTGGTGTCGATGGGCAGCCTCGGTGACCGCATCGGCCGCAAGAAGCTGCTGCTCACCGGCGCCGTCGCGTTCGGCGCGGTCTCCGTGCTCAACGCCTACGCCACGACGCCGGAGCTGATGATCCTCGCCCGGGCCCTGCTCGGTGTCGCGGGCGCGACGCTGATGCCGTCCACGCTCGCGCTGATCCGGAACATCTTCCACGACCCGCGCGAGCGCAGCATCGCCGTCGGCGTGTGGGGCGCGATGGCGTCGGCGGGCGCGGCGGTCGGCCCGGTCGTCGGCGGCTTCCTGCTCGAACACTTCTGGTGGGGCTCGGTCTTCCTGATCAACCTGCCCGTGATGGCGGTGCTCGTCCTCGTCGGCATCAAGCTGCTCCCGGAGTCCAAGAACCCGGCGCCGGGCCCCTGGGACCTGATCAGCGTCGCCCTGTCGCTCATCGGCATGATCAGCGTGGTGTACGCGGTCAAGGAGGCGGCCACGCACGGCTTCCGCTGGGACGTGCTCGGCGCGGCCGCGCTCGGCGTCACGGCACTCACGTGGTTCGTACGCCGCCAGTTCACGCTGCCCGCGCCGCTGCTGGACATGCGGCTGTTCCGCAACCGCGGCTTCTCCGCCGCCGTCCTCGCCGACCTGCTCACCATCCTCGGCCTGTCGGGCCTGGTCTTCTTCCTGTCCCAGTTCCTGCAACTGGTGCAGGGCAGGCCGCCGTTCGAGGCCGGTCTCGCCGAACTGCCCGCCGCCGTCGGCGCGGTGACGGCGGGCCTGGTCGCGGGCCTGGTGGCGCGCCGCTTCTCGGTGCGCGCGGTGGTCGCGGGCGGACTCGCGGCCGTGGGCCTCGCCCTGGCCGTGCTCACCACCCTGAGCCAGAGCACGGGCTATCCGCTGCTCGGCGCCGTGCTCCTGGTGGTCGGCGTCGGCGCGGGCTTCGCCTTCACGGTCACCGCCGACGTGATCCTGTCCAGCGTGCCCAAGGAGCAGGCGGGCGCGGCCTCCGCGGTCTCGGAGACGGCGTACGAGCTCGGCGCGGCCCTCGGCATCGCCCTGCTCGGCTCCATCGTCACGGGCGTCTACCGCGACTTCACCGCCCCCGAGGGCACCCCGGCGGGCGCGGCAGCCGCGGCGCACGAGTCCCTGGGCGGCGCGGTCGAGGCGAGCGCGGGCCTGCCGCAGCACACGGCGGGGCCGCTGGTGTCGGCCGCGCAGGAGGCCTTCGTCGACGGGCTGCGGGTCGCGGCCGGGGTCGGCGCGGCGGTGCTCCTCGCGACGGCGGTCGCCGCCTGGTTCCTGCTCAAGGGCCAGCGCCTCGAGGACGGCGTGGAGCATCCGTAGCCGCACGTCCTCCCGGTGACACGGCGAAGGGCCGCACCCCGCGGGGTGCGGCCCTTCGATGTCCTCGCCGATGGCGTCCCGTGCACAAGACCCGTGAGGTCAGGCCGCCTTGGCCTTCGTGGCGTACATGTCCACGTACTCCTGACCCGAGAGCAGCATGACCTCCGTCATCACGGAGTCCGTCACCGCGCGCAGCACATAGCGGTCGCGGTCCATGCCGTCGTAGCGGGAGAACTCCATCGCCTCGCCGAAGCGGACGGTCACCCGGCCCGGGCGGGGCAGGCCCTTGCCGCCGGGCTGGAGCTTGTCCGTGCCGATCATCGCGAACGGCACCACCGGCGCGCCCGTCATCAGCGTGAGCCGCGCGATGCCCGTGCGGCCGCGGTAGAGCCGGCCGTCGGGGGAGCGGGTGCCCTCCGGGTAGATGCCGAAGATCTGGCCGTCGTCCAGGACCCGCTTGCCGGTCATCAGCGCGGCCACGCCGCCCCGGCCGCCGTCGCGGTCGACGGGGATCATGCCGACGCCGGTGAAGAACCAGGCCATCAGGCGGCCCTTGAGGCCCTTGCCCGTGACGTACTCGTCCTTGCCGATGAAGTAGACCGGCCGGTTGCAGACCAGGGGCATGATCATCGAGTCGATGAACGTCAGGTGGTTTCCGGCCAGGATGACGGGTCCGGTCCCGGGGATGTTCTCCACGCCCTCCACCCGCGGGCGGAACATCAGGCGCAAGAACGGTCCGAGCACTGCCTTGATGAGCGCTAGACGGGACAACGGGTCCTCCGGTGTCAACGGGTCGACAAAGAGTCTGTGCAGGTGAGGACCATACTCGCGGCCCCCCGCCGATTGCACATCGGGTTCATGCGCCCGATACGCAGAGTTGACCTGTGCGTGCACGCTCGTTGCCCCGCGAGAATCTCACCGTCACGACCGTATCGCTGAGCGAACTGCGTGGCTTGTCCGAGTGGTGCTTCTCACGCGCGCGGCCCGCCGCGGCCGGAACCCCACGGCTCCGCCGGGTACCCCGCACCGCCGCGGCAACACGCCGCGCGGACCCGTTCGGCAGCACCCGACATCACCCGTCAGCCGTCCGTTCGACCCCGGGTCTCCCACCCGTCATGTGCCGCCACCTACGATCGGTGCCGCTTTGCCAGGCGCAAGGCAGTACCAGTGGCACACGAGGAGGGAGCGCTCCATGGCGCAGGATTCGGGGCAGCGACGGACAGGGGCGAGCCCGGGGCGGCGCGCGGTGCTCGGGGCCGCGGTCCTGGGGGCGGGCACGACCGTCGTCGGCACCTCCGGCGTGGCGAGAGCCGACGCGCGACACGGCAAGGGGCACGGCAAGGGCCACGGGCACGGCGGGTACGAGGACCTGCCGGTGCCGACCGTGATCGCGCACCGGGGGACCAGCGGCTACCGGCCCGAGCACACGCTCGGCTCGTACCAACTCGCCCTCGACATGGGCGCGCACGTCATCGAGCAGGACGTCGTGCCCACCAAGGACGGCCATCTCGTATGCCGTCACGAGAACGACATCACCGCGACCACCGACGTCGCCGCGCACCCCGAGTTCGCCTCCCGCAAGACCACCAAGTCCGTGGACGGCGTCTCGCTCACCGGCTGGTTCACCGAGGACTTCACGCTCGCCGAGCTGAAGACGCTGCGCGCCAAGGAGCGCATCCCGGGCACCCGCCAGCGCAACACCCTCTACGACGGCCGCTGGGACGTCCCCACCCTCGAAGAGGTCCTCCGCTGGGCCGAGAAGGAGGGCCGCGAGCGCGGCCACCGCGTCTGGCTGCACATCGAGACCAAGCACCCCACGTACTTCCGCAAGCTCGGCCTCGGCCTGGAGGAGCCGCTCGCCAAGCTCCTGCGCCGCTACCACCGCCACCGCTGGAACTCGCCGACCTTCCTGCAGTCCTTCGAGCCCAGCAGCATCCAGCGCCTGCGCAAGCTCGTCGACGCGCCCGGCGTGGTCCTCCTGTCGACCGCGAACTCCCGCCCCTGGGACTTCGTCGAGGCGGGCGACCCCCGCACCGTCGCCGACCTGATCAAGCCCGAGGGCCTGAAGTGGATGGCGTCGTACGCCAAGGGCATCGGCCCCACGCTCGACCTGATCATCCCCAAGGGCCCCGACGGCAAGCTCCTGGAGCCGACGACGCTGGTGCGCGACGCCCACGCCGAGGACCTGATCCTGCACC
This sequence comes from Streptomyces sp. NPDC059003, assembly GCF_042740445.1. Classification (NCBI taxonomy): domain Bacteria; kingdom Bacillati; phylum Actinomycetota; class Actinomycetes; order Kitasatosporales; family Streptomycetaceae; genus Streptomyces; species Streptomyces sp. NPDC059003. The sequence continues at coordinate 38,570 of NZ_JBHYJH010000069.1, forward strand.
CGTACACGATGCGCAACGAGAACACCTTCCTGCCCGCGGACTACAAGAAGGGCACGGACCCGAACGCGTACGGCGACGCCTTCGGCGCCTTCAAGCGGTACTTCGCCACGGGCATCGACGGGATCTTCTCCGACAACGCGGACACGGCGCTGCTCGCCGCCGCCGACTTCGCGGACGGCCGCGGCGGTTCCGTCAACGAGTGACCGTAAAGACCCGGTTGGGGTGAGTCGCGGCCGTTTCGGAAACTCTCGCCGAAGCGGCCGCGTCACCGCCGGTATGACGTTCTCGCTCTCCTACGACCTGGTCATCACCCTGCGCCCGCTGCTCGCCGCCGAGGCGTCGGCGGAGGCGGGCGGCTGCGGAGCCGAGCCCGGTGACCTCGAACAGGCCGTCTGGCTGCGCCTCCTCGAACACCTGGCCGCCGAGGGTCCGGTCACCGACCCCGCCGCCTGGCTGCGCACCGCCGTCCGCGACGAGGCGCACCGCACCCGCCACACCGCCCGCCAGGAGCGCCCCTACGCCACCGAGCCCGCCGACGACCTCCGCGGCGGCCCCGAGCAGCGCGCGCTGCGGGCCGAACGGCGCCGCACCCTGCACGCGGCCGTGCGCCGGCTCCCCGGACGCTGCCCCCGCCTCCTGGCTGCACTTCTGTCGCCGAAGGACCTGACGTACCGCGAAATCGCAGGAGAGTTGGGTATGTCACAAGGATCTTTGGGGCCGGAACGTTCCCGATGCCTGGGATGCCTGCGCAGAATGCTCGCGCAGGAGGTTGGGACTCCGGACCCGTGGGGAAAGGAGTGAGGGACAACCGGCGGAGCAGGTGAGCGGGAGGCATGCACACATGGGCATGAGCGTGACCATCTCGGAGGCGGCGGCCGACGACCAGGACGCCGCCGAGCAGATCCTCAAACTGCAGTACCTCTGCTACCAGAGCGAGGCCGAGCTGTACGGCGACTACTCCATCGAGCCGCTGACGCAGACCCTCGACTCCCTCAAGGGCGAGCTGGCCGCGGGCACCGTCCTGGTGGCCCGCCTCGGCGCGGAGGTGGTGGCCTCCGTGCGCGGCAGCGTCGACGCGGCGGGCACGGCCCGCATCGGCAAGCTCGTCGTGCACCCCCGGATGCAGCGGCACGGCCTGGGCGGGCGGCTCCTGGACGCCATAGAGCGCCGCCTCGGGGAGGGCGGCGCCCAGCGGTTCGAGCTGTTCACGGGGCACCGGAGCGACAGTGACCTGCAGCTGTACCGCAAGCACGGGTACGCGCCGGTGAGCACTCGGCGCGTGGATGAGCGGCTTACGGTGGTGACCCTCTCCAAGGAGGTCGAGGCTGCCGAGGCGTATGTGACCAGTGCGTAGGCGCTCCGCGAGCAGCGCGGTCGCTTGTCTGCGGGTGCCTTGTGGCTGGGCGCGCAGTTCCCCGCGCCCCTTCGGGGGCGCGGTCCCTTACGGTTGTCCGGCCTTGCGCAGCCAGTACATCGCGGTCACCGGAAGCAGTACGGGGATGAACAGGTACCCCATGCCGAAGTCCGACCAGACCGTCGCGTCCGGGAACGCGGAGGGGTCCGCCAGGGTCCACGCCCCGACGCCGAGCACGCCGGCCAGCTCGGCGGCGCAGCACACCAGCGCCGCCCTGCGGGCCGTCTCCCCGCCGCGCACCAGCGAGTACGTGATGAAGCCGTAGACCAGGCCCGCGAGCGCCGACAGGGAGTACGCCAGCGGCGCCTTGTCGAAGTCCGTCGAGATCTGCACCGCCGAGCGGGACACGGCGCCGACGACCATCACGCCGTACAGCCACACCAGCACGATGCCGGGGCCCTTGATCAGCTTCTGCTGCTGCCCGGTGCGGGGCCCGTCCTCGGTCGCGGCCACCTCAGCCTCCCCAGATGTCGTACAGACGCACTTCGAGCACGGCGAGCACGACGCCGCCCGCCGCCACCGTCACCGAGCCCCACCGGGTGCGCTCGGCGAGCGACATGAAGCCCGCCGCCGGGACGCACGCGAACGAGCCGATCAGATACGCCACGAAGATCGTCGTACCCTGCTCCGGGTCCTCGCCGCGGGCGAGCTGGACGATGCCGACGATCAGCTGGACCAGGGCGAGGAGGGTGACCACGCCCATCCCGATGAAGTGCCAGTCCTTCGTCGGCTGGTCCCGGTACGCGGCGAAGCCGCACCAGGCCGCGAGCGCGAGCGCGGCCACGGCGGTCGCGACGGTCAGGGCAACAAGCATGCCCAGACCGTATTACAGGCCAAAAGGCCCGATGCGTCCGCCCCCGCGCGTGCACGTAGGGTCGGGCGCATGAAGATCCAGGCTGACGCGCTCCTGTTCGACAACGACGGCACCCTCATCTCGTCCATCGAGTCGGTCCACCGCTGCTGGACGCGCTGGGCGGGGGAGTACGGCATCACGGCCGAGGCCTTCGCGGCGGTCGAGCTGCACGGGCGGCCCGCCGTGGACATCGTGTCCGACCTGCTGCCTGCCGAGCAGGTCGCGGAGGCCGTCGCCCGGATCGACGACCTGGAGGTCTCGGACGTCGCGGGCGGGGTCGTGGCGCTGCCCGGCACGCTCCGGCTCCTCGCGTCGGTGCCGCCGGAGCGGTGGGCCGTCGTCACCTCCGCCACGCGCCGCCTGGCCGAGGCCCGGCTCGCCGAGGTCGGCATCCGCCCCAAGCTCCTGATAGCCGCCGACGACATCACCCGCGGCAAGCCCGACCCGGAGCCGTTCCTGCTCGCCGCCGAGCGGCTCGGCGCGGACCCGGCGCGCTGCGTGGTCTTCGAGGACGCCCCGGCGGGCCTGGCGGCGGGCCGGGCCGCGGGCATGACCACCGTGGCGTTGACCACAACGCACGCGGCGGCCGAGCTGTCGGCCGATGTCGTCGTGAAGGATCTCTCGGCGGTGTCCGCGCAGGCCACGGCGGGTGGCGTGGAGATCGTCACCGGCGCCTGAGCGGGCCGGGGGAGCGGCGGCGGATGTCCGACTGATGGTCATCCGCAGTCCGCTATTCGGACAGTGGTGGCGGAGCGAGTCCGCACGCGTGTTTTACTGTCCGCATGACCACGACGAGCAGCCGCACCCTTGCGACCGAGGCGATGACGACGCCCGGTGCTCGTTGTATGTGTCGAATGTGCGCCTTCTGAGGGCCCCTGTTCCACTGAGCCTCGCGCCCCGAAGCGAAGCCGCTGTGCCCCGCACCTTACGTCCACCGTGTACGTGACGTAGGAAGCGAGCCTGCCCCGCGCACACGTCCTCCGGTTCCACCGCCACCGCGAGAACCGTGCCGCGTTCCGAACGAATGCCCCGTGCCCCGGCGACCAACGCGCCGTGCACTCGACAGTGACGGAAACCCCAGTGATCACCACTTCCGGCCTGACCAAGGTCTACCGCTCACGCGGTCGTGAAGTAACCGCCCTCGACGGAGTCGACCTCCATGTGCGCGAAGGAGAGGTCTACGGCGTCATCGGCCAGTCCGGCGCCGGCAAGTCCTCGCTGATCCGCTGCGTCAACCTCCTGGAGCGCCCCAGCTCCGGCACCGTGACGGTGGCGGGCCAGGACCTCACGGCGCTCGCGGGACGCGGCCCGCGCGCCGGCCGGGAACTGCGGGCCGCCCGCAACCGCATCGGCATGGTCTTCCAGCACTTCAACCTGCTGTCCTCGCGCACCGTCCAGGCCAACATCGAGCTGCCCCTCGAAATCCTCGGCCTGTCCGGCAAGGAGCGCTCCCGCAAGGCCCTCGAACTCCTCGACCTGGTCGGCCTCGCCGACAAGGCCAAGGCCTACCCCGCACAGCTCTCCGGCGGCCAGAAGCAGCGCGTCGGCATCGCCCGCGCCCTGGCCGGCGAGCCCAAGGTGCTGCTCTCCGACGAGGCCACCAGCGCCCTCGACCCGGAGACCACCCGCTCCATCCTCCAGCTCCTGCGCGACCTCAACCGCCAGCTCGGCCTGACCGTCCTGCTGATCACGCACGAGATGGAGGTCGTCAAGACCGTCTGCGACTCGGCGGCGCTCATGGAGAAGGGCCGGATCGTGGAGTCCGGCACCGTCAGCGAGCTCCTCGCGACGCCAGGATCGCAGCTCGCCGCCGCGCTGTTCCCGCTCAGCGGCGACGCGTCGAGCGACCAGCGCACCGTCGTCGACGTCACCTTCCACGGCGAGGCCGCGACGCAGCCGGTCATCTCCCAGCTGTCGCGCACGTACAACATCGACATCTCGATCCTCGGCGCCGCGATGGACACCGTCGGCGGCAAGCAGGTCGGCCGCATGCGCATCGAGCTGCCCGGCCGCTTCGAGGAGAACGTCGTGCCCATCGGCTTCCTGCGCGAGCAGGGCCTCCAGGTCGACGTCGCCGGGCACGAGACGCCCGCGCCGCGGGACTCCGCGCTCGTGAACCCCGCGCTGGTGAAGGAAGGTGCCAAGTGACCTGGGACGAAATGCAGCCGCTCCTTGAGCAGGCCTGTTGGGACACCCTCTACATGGTCGGCTGGTCGGCGCTCATCGCCGTCGCCGCCGGACTGCCGATCGGCCTGCTGCTCGTCCTCACCGAGCGCGGCGGGCTGCTGCAGAACGTCGTCGTGAACAAGGTGCTCGGGCAGGTCGTGAACATCGGCCGCTCGATGCCCTTCATCATCCTGATGGTCGCCCTGATGGGCTTCACGCGCTCCATCGTCGGCACCACCATCGGCCGTGAGGCCGCGATCGTGCCGCTCGCGATCAGCGCCATCCCGTTCTTCGCGCGCCTGGTCGAGACGGCCGTGCGCGAGGTCGACCACGGCCTGGTCGAGGCCGTGCAGTCGATGGGCGGCAACACCTGGACGATCGTCCGCAAGGTCCTCGTACCCGAGTCGCTGCCGTCGCTGATCTCGTCCGCCACCACGACCGTCGTCGCCCTCATCGGCTACTCGGCGATCACCGGCACCGTCGGCGCGGGCGGCCTCGGCGACCTCGCGGTCCGCTACGGCTACCAGCGCTTCGAGACCGAGCTGATGTGGATCACCGTCGGCATCCTCGCCGTGGTCATCTCGATCATCCAGTTCATCGGCGACTACGCCGCCCGCCGCCTGCACCGGCGCGGCGGTCACTCGGGAGCCGCGCCGAGCCTGAAGCTGCTGCGCGCCAAGACCCCGAAGACCGTCACGGCCGAGGCCGAGCCCGCCAAGGCCTCCTGAGCCCCCAGAGTTTGCTGAGTTCGCCCAGCGAGTACCCAGCACCACCCCGCCGCCACCGACCGCGGGGGTGTACCACCCATGGAGAAAGGCACTTTTCGTGCGTAACACCACCAAGATCACCGCTGCTGTCCTGGCCGTCGGAGCCCTCACCCTCGGGCTCACCGCCTGCGGCTCGGAGAAGAGCGACGCGGGCGACAAGGACGGACCCCTCGTCGTCGCCGCCACCCCCACGCCGCAGGGCCAGATCCTCGACTACGTCCAGAAGAACCTGGCGAAGAAGGCGGGCCTCGACCTCGAGGTGAAGGAGTTCACCGACTACGTCACGCCGAACACGGCGACGCAGCAGGGCGAGGTCTTCGCGAACTACTTCCAGCACAAGCCGTACCTGGACGACTTCAACAAGAAGAACAAGACGGACATCGTGCCGGTCCCGGGCGCGACGGTGCACCTGGAGCCGCTCGGCGTCTACTCCAAGAAGGTCAAGAAGCTCGACGACCTCAAGAAGGGCGCGACCGTCGCCGTCCCGAACGACACCACCAACGAGGCGCGCGCCCTGAAGCTCCTCGCGGACAACGGCGTCATCAAGCTCAAGGCGGGCGTGGGCTTCGAGGCCACCCCCAAGGACATCCGGTCCAACCCGCTGGACCTGAAGTTCAAGGAGCTGGAGGCCGCCGCCCTGCCCCGCACCATCGGTGACGTCGACGCCGCGGTGATCAACGGCAACTACGCCCTCGAAGCCGACCTCAGCCCCGCCAAGGACGCCCTCGTCGCCGAGAAGGCCAAGGGCAACCCGTACGGCAACTTCCTCGCCGTGAAGAAGGGCAACGAGAACGACCCGCGCGTGAAGAAGCTCGCCAAGCTCCTCACCTCGCCCGAGGTCAAGAAGTTCATCGACGAGAAGTACGACGGCGCCGTCGTCGCCGCGTTCTGACATGCGCGCCCCCGTCACAGCCGCCGCGGCCGGGGTCCTCGCCCTGACGCTCGGCCTGACCGCCTGTGGCTCGGACTCCGGCTCCGACGGCGACACGCTCGTCGTCGGAGCCACCCCGACACCGGCGGGCGAGGTCCTGGAGTACATCCAGCAGAACCTCGCGAAGAAGGAGGGCCTCGACCTCCGGATCCGCGAGTTCACGGACTACGTCGCGCCGAACACCGCGCTCCAGGAGGGCTCCCTCGACGCCAACCTCTACCAGCACACCCCGTACCTCGACGACTTCAACAAGTCGAAGAAGACGGACCTCGTGCCGGTCACCGAGGTGTACCTGCCGCCGATGGGCGTGTACGCGGACGGCGGCAAGAAGCTCACGGACGTCAGCCGGCTGCGCTCCGGAGCCACCGTCGCCGTCCCGAACGACACCACCAACGAGGGCCGGGCGCTCCAGCTGCTCGCCTCCAAGGGCGTGATCGGGCTCAAGAAGGGCGCGGGTGCGAACGCCACCCCCGAGGACATCGCGTCCAACCCGAAGAAGCTCACCATCAAGCCCCTGGAGCCCGCGCAGCTCCCGCGCTCCCTGGAGGACGTCGACGCGGCCGTCATCAACAACAACTTCGCACTCGACGCCGGCCTGAGCCCCAAGAAGGACGCCATCCTCCTGGAGTCGGTGAAGGACAACCCGTACAACAACGTCCTCGCCGTCAAGAAGGGCCACGAGGACGACGCGCAGATCAAGAAGCTGGCCAAGCTCCTGACGTCCCCCGAGGTCAGGAAGTTCATCGAGGACAAGTACAAGGGATCGGTGCTGCCCGTCACGGCGGGCTGACGCACGTCCGTGCCCTGTACACCCGCACCGGGAACCCATGGGGTCCGCTCCGCGCGCCGGAGAGGACCCCGTGGTGCGTTCACGCGTCACCATGCTGCATGCTGGGCACTTCGGCAGGCCTGAAGGTCCTTGAGGGCTACGAAGGTTCACGGAGCGACAGGCCCATGAAGGTTACGGAGCGGCGCATGACTACAGCCTCCTCAGGCTCGTCGGGTTTTCCCGACATCTCCATCAGTACGGAGCGGTTGGTCCTGCGCCCGTTCGAGGAGGCGGACGTCCCGGCGTACGCGGAGATGATGAACGACGAGCTCGTCACCGCCTGGACCGCCGTGCCCCAGCCGTACACCGAGGCCGACGCCCGCTCCTGGATCACCGACCGCGCCCCCGCCGAGCGGGCCGAGGGCCGCGGGATCGCCCTCGCCGTCACCGAGTTCCTCACCCAGCGCCTCGTCGGCGCCGTCCGCCTGCGCCGCACCGACTGGCGGGTGCGCTCCAGCGAGCTCAGCTATGTGACCGCGCCGTGGGCCCGCGGCGAGGGCTACGCCTCCGAGGCCGCGCTCGCCACCGCCCAGTGGCTGTTCCACGACCAGAAGTTCGAGCGCATCGAGCTGCGCACCGCCGCCGACAACACCGCGGCCCAGCAGGTCGCCCAGAAGATCGGCTGCATCAGCGAGGGCGTCCTGCGCGGCGCGTGGATAGCACGCGTCAGAAACGGCGGCGACCCTCTGGGCGGCTGGATCGACCTCCGCACCGACCTCATCGTCTGGAGCCTGCTGCCGGAAGACCTGGAAGGTGTCACGGAACAGCTGACGGCGTTCTCCGACTGGAACTGACGCTGGTGGGGGCGCCCTGGGCTGTCATCGGCCTGCGGCCTCGTCCTCAAACGCCGGACGGGCTGGATATCTCGTCGGCGCGGCAAGGTTTTAGCC
>NZ_JBHYJH010000070.1:0-46052 GCF_042740445.1 Streptomyces sp. NPDC059003
CCCGGGGCACGTCACCGAACACGCGGGCACGGTCACCGTCGACGTCTCCGGACTCAGCCTCGTAGCCGCCCTCACCAGCCTCGGCGCCCTCCGCGACGCCCCAGCCGCCACCACCGGCACCGCAGCCATCGCCGACCACCTCTACGAGCGCGTCGCCGACACCGTGCGCTCCCTCGCCACCACACCGCACCCGCACGCTGAGCCGGTCGGCATCGTCATCGACGACCGGTCCGCCCCGCCCACCGAACACGACCAGCCAGCCGACCCCTCCGACCACAGGCCCGACGACGACTGAGGCGACAACGCCCCAGTGCGCGGGCCGTGAATATGGGTGGCTGCGCCACGAACCCCTGATTAACCTCGGCGCGCATGAAACAGCGTCAGCGCAAGAAGCTCTCCCGCCGTCTGTTCGAGGCGATTTGTCGGGCGACGCCGTCCGCGTGCGGGCGGCGCTGCGGGCCGGGGCCATCCCGGACGCCGAGAGCGGTGGAATCGGCGCGGACGGCACGCCGTTGTGCGCGGCCGCATGCTGGGGATACACCGAAACGGTGCGCCAACTCCTGGCGTACGGAGCCGATCCGAACCTGCGAGAGGACCAGGGCACGGGCCGGTCCCCCCTGGACTGGGCGAGCCAGGGCCGGCACGTCGAGACGGTGGAGCTCCTCACCACGGCGGGAGCACTCCGCGAGGGCCTGGCACGATGATCACCCATGAGTGATCAAGTCACCCCGGCAGCTCAGGCGCTGGACCTGGTCAAGGACCGTTTCCCGCACGCACTGGGCGCCGTACTGGGCGGCTCGGCCGCACAAGGCCGGGCAGGCCCCACCAGCGATCTGGACATCGCCGTCCTGCTCCCGCACGGGGAGACCAGCCGTCGCGAGGTGGTGCGACACCACGGCCGCCTGGCCGAGCTCTTCCTGTCACTCCGGCGGAGTGGGAGCGAGGGCGCTACGTCCTCACCTGCTTCATGGACGACTTGGCGGCCACCGCGCAGGCCGAGCGGCACGAGCAACTGGCCCTCGCCGACTTCACCCTGCGGGAGGCGGCCCACCTGCTCATCGCCCATCACGGTGGCTGGACGGGGATCGGCACATGGCTGCCCCGCAGGCTGGTGAGTGCGGACCCGGTCCGGGGGAAGGCCCTGTTGGAGGGGCATCAGGCGGTGGCCGAGCGCGCGGACCCGGCGGCGCTCGTGGTGGCCGTCGAGCACGTGCTCGACCTGCTCGGCGGACCGCTGCGCGAGGGGTACACGCAGCCCTGGAGCAGGTGAGCAGGGCGACCAAGTCCGCAGGCGGACGGCCGCCGCCAAGGGAAATCCCTCAACTGTTCGGAGCTGGCGGGATGGTGCTCACTCACAGGAGTGGTGGGGGTGGGGGTCCGTTTTGTCGGGTGAGTGTGGGGGGAGGGTGCGTCTGGCCAGGTGGCCGGACGGTCCAGCCGGACTGTCCAGAGGTAAACGGAGGTTCGGAATGGAGATACGTTCCTGGTGCCGGGGGCTCCTGGGCGCGGGTGCCGCGCTGCTGCTCGTCGGTGCCGTCCAGAGCGGGCCCGCCGCGGCCGACGGCGCAGGCGACCGTATCGTCGGCGGCCATCCGGTCGACATCAAGGACCACCCGTACCAAGTGAGCCTTCAGCACAACGGCTCCCACATCTGCGGCGGGACGCTGGTGAAGCCCGGCACGGTGGTGACGGCCGCCCACTGCACGGACGACGTCCGTCCCGCCACCCTGTCGGTCCGGTGTGGATCGAGCTACCACGACACGGGGGGCCAGGTCCGCCGGGTCCGCTCGGCCGTGGAGCACCCCCGGTGGAATCCGGAGACCAGCGACAACGACGCCAGCGTCCTGAAGCTCAGAGGCACGTGTGCGGGGCTGTGGACCGCCCAGCTCGCCAAGCGGGAGCCCGCCGCCGGCAGATCCATGATCGTCACCGGTTGGGGAGCCCTGCGCGAGGGCGGTGACGGGCCCCGCAAGCTGCGCAGGGTCGACGTGCCGGTCGTCGATCGCAAGACGTGCAACAGGGCCTACGACGGCGACATCACCCGGCGGATGATCTGCGCGGGCGTCCCGGAGGGCGGCAAGGACGCGTGCCAGGGCGACTCCGGCGGCCCCCTGGTCCAGAACGGCATCCTCTACGGCATCGTCTCCTGGGGGTACGGCTGCGCTCGCCCCGGCTACCCCGGGGTCTACGCCGACGTCGCCGACCTCCGCGGGTTCATCGACCGCTACGTGTGAGGACGGAGCCGCGCATGCGCCCGGGCTCGGTGGCGGCGGTCCTCATGACCCGCCCCGAGCCCGGGCCGCGGGCCGCTAGCGCCCGATCTTCCGCTTGTTCCACACGTCGAACCCCACCGCGGCGAGCAGCACCAGGCCCTTGATGACCTGCTGGTAGTCGGTGCCGATGCCGACCAGGGACATGCCGTTGTTGAGGACGCCGAGGACCAGGCCGCCGATGACCGCGCCCATGACCGTCCCCACACCGCCGCTCATCGACGCGCCGCCGATGAACGCCGCCGCGATCGCCTCCAGTTCGAAGTTCAGACCCGCCTGCGGGGTGCCCGCGTTCAGGCGGGCCGCGTACACACAGCCCGCGAGCGCCGCGAGGACCCCCATGTTCACGAACACCAGGAAGGTGACGCGCTGGTCCTTCACGCCGGACAGCTTGGCGGCCGCCTTGTTGCCGCCGAGCGCGTACACATGGCGGCCGACGACCGCGTTGCGCATCACATAGCCGAGCACGACGAGCAGCCCGCACATGATGAGCATGACGACCGGCACGCCGTGGAAGCTGGCGAGGGTGAGGGTGAAGGCCACGACGGCGGCGGTCATCGCCGCGCACTTGGCCGCCCACAGGCCCGTCGGCAGCACCTCCAGGTCGTACGCCGACTGCCGTTTGCGGTCGCGCCACTCGCGCAGGAGCAGCAGGGCGACGGCGGCGAGGCCGAGGACGAGCGTGGGGTTGTGGTACTGGGTGTAGGGGCCCGTCTCCGGGATGAAGCCCTTGGCGATGTTCTGGAAGCCGTCGGGGAACGGCGCGAGGGACTGGCCCTCCAGGACGATCTGGGTGAGGCCGCGGAAGGCCAGCATGCCCGCGAGGGTCACGATGAACGACGGGATGCCGAGGTAGGCGATGAAGAAGCCCTGCCAGGCCCCGGCGACGGCGCCGATGAGCAGGCACAGGACCAGCGCGAGCACCCACGGCAGGTCGTGTTTCACCATCATCACCGCCGCCATGGCACCGACGAAGGCGACCAGGGAGCCGACGGACAGGTCGATGTGGCCCGCGATGATGACGATCATCATGCCCATGGCCAGGATGAGGATGTAGCCGTTCTGCTGGATCAGGTTGGAGACGTTGTTCGGCAGGAGCAGTGTGCCGTCGGTCCAGATCTGGAAGAGGACGACGATGAACGCGAGCGCGACGAGCATGCCGTACTGGCGCATGTGGGCGCGGGCGCTGTCCAGGAGCACTTCGCGGGCCGAGCGCGCGGGCGGCGCGGCCGTGGCGGGGCCTTGGGGCGGGGTGGTGGTGGCGGTCATGGCGGGCCTCAGCTTCTGTTCACGGCTTCTCGGGATGGCGTCTTCGTGGTCATGCGGCGCATCAGGACCTCCTGGGTGGCCTCGCCACGGGTGACCTCGCCGGTCAGCCGGCCCTCGGCCATGGTGTAGATCCGGTCGCACATCCCGAGCAGCTCCGGCAGCTCGGAGGAGATGAGGAGCACCGCCTTGCCCCGGGCGGCGAGCCGGTCGATGACGGTGTAGATCTCGTACTTGGCGCCGACGTCGATGCCCCGGGTCGGCTCGTCGAGGATCAGCACCTTGGGGTCGGTGTGGATCCACTTGCTCAGGACGACCTTCTGCTGGTTGCCGCCGGAGAGGCGGCCGACCTGCTCGAAGACGGTGGGCGCCTTGATGTTCATGGACGTGCGGTAGCGCTCGGCGACGGCCCGCTCGTGGTGTTCGTCGACGAATCCACCCCTGCCGCGCCCGGGGCGCCGCATCCCGGGCAGGGACGCCAGCGAGACGTTGCGGTTGACGGTGTCGATCAGGTTGAGGCCGTACCGCTTGCGGTCCTCCGTGACGTACGCGATCCCGGCCGCCACCGCCCGCGGCACGGTGCTCGCCACCACCTCGCGCCCGTCGACCGCGACGCTCCCGGCGACGTAACTCCCGTACGAGCGCCCGAAGACGGACATGGCGAGCTCCGTGCGGCCCGCGCCCATGAGCCCCGCGATACCGACGATCTCGCCGTGCCGCACGGTCAGGGACACGTCGTCGACGACCGTGCGCTGATGGTCGACGGGGTGGCGCACCGTCCAGCCGCGCACCTCCAAGGCAATGTCCGGGTGCCCCTCGTAGGGGGTGCGTTCGGGGAAGCGGTGGTCGAGGTCGCGGCCGACCATGCCGCGGATGATGCGGTCCTCCGAGAGCCGCGGTGCGGCGGCGGGGGCGTCGCGGACGGTGAGCGTCTCGATGGTGCGGCCGTCGCGCAGCACGGTCACCGAGTCGGCGACGGCGCGGATCTCGCCCAGCTTGTGGGAGATGACGATGCTCGCGATGCCCTGGTCCCGCAGCTCCAGGATCAGGTCGAGGAGCCCCGCGCTGTCCTCGTCGTTGAGCGCGGCCGTCGGCTCGTCGAGGATCAGCAGCTTCACCTCCTTGGCCAGGGCCTTGGCGATCTCCACCAGCTGCTGCTTGCCCACGCCCAGGTCGGCGACCGGCGTCTGCGGCTTGTCGCGCAGGCCCACGCGCTGCAGGAGCCGGGCGGCCGCACGCAGGCTGTCGTTCCAGTCGACCAGGCCGCGCACCCTGGTCCGCTCGTTGCCGAGGAAGAGGTTCTCGGCGATCGACAGGTGCGGCACCAGGGCGAGCTCCTGGTGGATGATGACGATGCCGTGCCGCTCGGCGGCCCGGATGTCCTTGAGGGCCACCGGCTCGCCCTCGAAGCGGATCTCGCCGTCGTAACTGCCGTGCGGGTGCACTCCGCTGAGGACCTTCATCAGCGTCGACTTGCCCGCGCCGTTCTCGCCGCAGACCGCGTGGATCTCGCCGCGGCGCACGGTCAGGTTCACGTCGGCGAGCGCGGTGACGCCGGGGAAGGTCTTGGTGATGCCGCGCATCTCCAGGACGGGGCGGCTCATGTGAGCTGTCCCGCCGTGAAGTACCCCTCGCGCACGAGGAGGCCGGTGTTCTTCCTGTCGACGCTGACGGGCCTGAGGAGGTAGGACGGCACGGTCTTCCTGCCGTTGTCGTAGTCCGTGGTGTTGTTGACCTTCGGCTTGCGGTCGTTGAGCACCGCGTCGCCCATCCGGACCGCCTGCGCGGCCAGGTCGCGGGTGTCCTTGAAGACGGTCTGGGTCTGCTCGCCCCGGATGATGGACTTCACCGACGCGAGCTCCGCGTCCTGCCCGGTGATCACCGGCAGCGGCTGGCTCCTGGAGCCGTACCCCGCGCTCTTCAGCGCCGAGATGATGCCGATCGAGATCCCGTCGTACGGCGAGAGCACGGCGTCGACCCGGTGGGAGCCGTAGTTCTTGCTGATCAGGTCGTCCATGCGCTTCTGCGCGGTGCCGCCGTCCCAGGCCAGTGTGGTGGCCTGGCTCATCCTGGTCTGCTTGCTGCGTACGGTGAGCCGGCCGCTCTCGAAGTACGGCTGGAGCACCTTCATGGCGCCGTTCCAGAAGTACTTGGTGTTGTTGTCGTCCGGCGAGCCCGCGAACAGCTCGATGGTGTACGGGTCGCCGGTGTTCTCGTCCGGCTTGCCGAGCTTCAGCTTCCTGACGATGTACTGGGCCTGCAGGCGGCCGACGCGCTCGTTGTCGAACGACGCGTAGTAGTCGACGTACTCCGTGCCCAGGATGAGCCGGTCGTAGGCGATGACGGGGATGCCCGCCTCGTGCGCCCGGCTGAGGACGTCGGTGAGCGCCGAGCCGTCGATCGCCGCGATCACCAGGAGCCGGTGCCCCTTGGTGATCATGTTCTCGACCTGGGCGACCTGGTTCTCCACCTTGTTGTCGCCGTATTGCAGGTCGGTCTTGTATCCGGCCTTCTTGAACTGCTCGGCCATGTTCCTGCCGTCGGCGATCCAGCGCTCGGAGGACTTGGTGGGCATCGCGAGGCCGATGGTGCCGCCCTTGCCGTCGTCGGGCCGGTAGCGGCTGCCGCCCCTGGCCTCCTGGCCGCAGGCGGTGAGCGTCACGGCGAGCAGCGCGGCGGCGCTCGCCGTGGTGAGGAGCGTGCGGGTGCGCATGGGTCAGTTCCCTTCCGGGGCGGGGAAGCGGCGCAGCTCGCCCGGGAGGCGCGCGCCGAGCGGCGACATGCCGCCGCCGGCGCCGTGCCGGGCGAGCAGGTCGAGGACGAGCCGGCCGCGCCGGACCCGTTCGCGCGCGGTGGCGAGGGTGTGCTCGCGCAGATGGGCGCCGTAGGGGTAGATGCCGGGCGACTTGCTGAGGCCGAACTTGAGGTAGAGCGGCGCGCCGCGGCGGATCAGCTCGGCCGCCTCGTACATGCGGACGTAGCCGCCGAGGTCGTCGGGCGCCTCGATGTACATGTCCATGGGCGCGCGGCTGACCCGGCGGATCTCGGTGAGGTGGCCCGCGGTCAGGTCGGACGGCACATTGAGGGAGTCGGCGCCGAGACCCTCGTACACCGCGTACGAGGCGGGGTTGACCGGGCCCGTCAGCGCGGACAGCTTCAGCGTGGTGTCGGCGGGGAGGAGTCCCGCGACGCGAAGGCGGTGCAGCGTCCACAGCACCCCTTCGTCGGCGACGAGCAGACACCGCACGCCGAACTCGGCGGCGCGCAGGGCGTCCTCGACGCAGCCCGCGAGCGCGTCGTGGCCGCGGGCGCGCAGGCCCGCGCCGCCGGAGTCGGTGCGGGTGGAGCCGCCGATGTCCCAGGTGCCGCGCGGCCCGGTGAACAGGCACAGCTCGACCTCCCGCGCGGCGCACGCGTCGACCATCTCGGTGATCTCGTCGTCGGTGAGCATCCAGACACCGCTGCCCTGGCTGATGCGGTGGACGGGCAGGTCGAGCCGTGCGCTCTCCTTGAGCACGGCGGCCAGGGCCTCGGGCCCCTCGACGGAGGGGATCTCGGTGCGCCAGGTGCCGCCGTCGGGGAACGCGTGCGGGGAGGCGTCGGCCGGGTCGGTGCGGGGGACGGGGTGGCCGATGCGGGCGAGGGCGTCGGCGCCGGGGCGCCGGGGTGCGGACGGGGCGGTCACGGGACTCCCTGGGGTGGTCGGGCGGGCGAATTCGGGGGCGGGGGCGCTTGGGTGTGTTCGATATCTCGGACATCGTTCGGATTGATGGGCGTGCGGTGGTACGAGGCGTCAGGCGCGCCCCGGCCGTGCGGCTCAGGGGCGGAGCAACACCTTCCCGGTCTTCGGGTCGCCGCCGCCGACCAGCGCGACGGCCTCCGCGAACCGTTCGAGCGGGAACTCGTGCGTGATGAGCGGCGCGGGGTCGAGCAGACCGAGGCCGAAGGCGCGCACCGCGTCCGACCAGGCCGACGAGGGCGCGCCGAAGACCGAACGGAGCTCCAGCTGGCTCAGCGACAGATGCACCGGGTCGATCCCGGTCGCGCCCGGCGTGAACATCCCGGTCAGCACCACCCGGCCGCCCCTGCGGGCGAGCAGACAGCAGGACGCGGCCGTGGTCGGTGCGCCCGCGGTCTCCACGACCAGGTCGAAGCGGCCGCGCAGGTCGGGCTCCGCCGCGGGCACGTGGTGCGCGCTCGCCCCGAACGCCACCGCCTGTGCGCCGCGTTCGACCCGCGGGTCGAGCACCACGAGCTCGGCGGGCGAGCTCGCGGTGAGCAGCTGGACCGCGAGCAGCCCGAGCGTCCCGGCGCCGACCACCGCCACGCGTTCCCCGGGACGCGGCCGCCCCGCCCGCACGGCCGCGGCGATCACGGCGGCGGGCTCCAGGAGCGCCGCGGCCCGCAGGTCGGCGTCGTCGGCCAGGAGGTGCAACAGGCGTGCGGGCACCGTGAGATGGTCCGCGAAGGCGCCCGGCTCGGTGAACCCGGTCTCCGCGTACCCGCCGGTGCACAGGCTCGTCTCGCCGCAGCGGCAGCGCGCGCAGACCCCGCACGCCCGGAACCCCTCGGCGACGGCCTTGCGCCCGACGAGCGCGGGGTCCACGCCGTCGCCCACCGCCGCCACGGTCCCGGACCACTCGTGCCCGGGCACCACGGGATAGCGGACGTAGGCGGCGTCGCGGCGACCGTCGTACAGATCGCGGTCGCTCCCGCAGAGCCCGGCCGCGGCGACCCGCACCAGGACCTCGCCGGGCCCGGGCACCGGCACCTCGCCGGAGACGAGGCGGTGTGCGCCCGGCCGCTCGACGACGAGGGAGCGGCTGACCTCGGCGCGGGGGAGGCCCCCGTCGGCCTCGCGCGCGGCGCTCACTTCGGCGCCCTCCGCTCCCAGCCCTCGGCCCACAGGTCGAACCGGGCCCGCCGCTGCGGGAACTCGGCGGCCGCGTCCACGTCGAGCTCGACCCCGAGGCCCGGCGCGTGCGAGATCTCGAAGCAGCCCGTCTCCGGGTCGACCTGCGGGGCGCCGCGCACCACGTCCTTGATCTCGGCGTCGGCGAAGTCGTTGAAGTGCTCAAGGATGGTGAAGTTCGGTGTGCAGGCGGCCAGTTGGAGGGACGCGGCGGTGAGCACGGACCCGCCGACGTTGTGCGGGGCGACCAGCATGTAGTGGGTCTCGGCGGTCGCGGCGAGCTTGCGGGTCTCCAGGATGCCGCCGATGTGGCCGAGATCGGGCTGGATGATGTCGGCGGCCTGGGAGTCGAACAGCTCGCGGAACTCGATCCGGTCGTGGATCCGCTCGCCGGTCGCGATCGGCAGGTCCACCCTGTCCGCGACCTTCTTGAGGGCCTTGAGGTTCTCCGGCGGCACCGGCTCCTCCAGCCACGCGGGCCGGAACGGCGCGAGGTCGCGCGCGAGCCGCACCGCCGTGGCCGGGCTGAACCGGCCGTGCATCTCCAGCATCAGCTCGGCGTCGGGCCCGATGGCGTCCCGCACCGCCTCGATCAGGGACACGGCGTACCTGGTCCGCTCGTGGTCGAGCTCGAAGTGCCCGGTCCCGAACGGGTCGATCTTCAGGGCCCGGTAGCCGCGCGCCCTGACCTCCTTCGCCGCCCGGTGGTACGCCTGCGGGGTGCGCTCGGTGGTGTACCAGCCGTTCGCGTACGCCTTGACGCGGTCGGTGACCTTGCCGCCGAGCAGCTGCCACACCGGGACGCCGAGGGCCTTGCCCTTGATGTCCCAGCAGGCCATCTCCACGACCGCGATGCCGGACATGACGATCTCGCCGGCCCGCCCGTAGTCGCCGTACTTCATGCGGCGTACGAGATCCTCGACCGCGAACGGGTCGGAACCGGCGATGTGGTTGGCCTCCGCCTCGCGCAGATAGCCGAGCAGCGCGTCGGTGCGGCCGAGCATACGGGTCTCGCCGACTCCGGTGAGTCCCTCGTCGGTGCGGACGAGCACGTAGGTGAGGTTGCGCCAGGGGGTCCCGACGACGTGAGTGCTGATTCCCGTGATGCGCACGGCAGTTGACCTCTCGGATCTTTCGGATCTCTCAGGTTCGTTCGAGATTTCGGCATGCGTTCGAAACGGTGGCGTGACCGTAATCAGGCCACGCGGGGGGTGTCAATGGGTCGCGCGGGAGGTGATTCCGCAGGATCCTTGCCCGGTGAACTCGGCTGTGGCTAGCCTGTGTTCGTGATATCGGCCATCGGCCGGAATGTCGAACGATTCAGCACACAGAAAGACCCAGTACGCAGAAGGACCCAGTACGCAGAACGACCCGGCATGCGGAACGGCCCGGAGTTTCGAACGACAAGGGTGGGTGAGGACCATGGGACGTCTCGTCCCCGCGGTGACCAGGGCACTGGACATACTGGAACTGTTCCTGGAGAGCGACGGCGCGCTCTCGGCACCGGACATCACACGCAAGCTGCAGCTGCCGCGCACCACCGTGCACGAACTGGTCACGACCCTCGCGGCCCGCTCCTACCTCGTGCCCGTGCCCGACCAGCCCGGCCGCTACCGCCTGGGCGTCCGCGCCTACCAGCTCGGCAGCCGCTACGCCGAGCAGCTCGACCTCGCCGCCGAGGGGCAGTCGGTGGCCCGCGAGGTCGCCGAGACCTGCGACGAGACCGTGCACGTCGCGATCCTCGAAGACCTGGACGTCATCTACATCGCCAAGGTCGACTCCACCCACGCCGTCCGCATGGTCTCCGCCGCGGGCCGCAGGCTCCCCGCGCACTGCACGTCGGTCGGCAAGATGCTCCTGGCGTCCCTGCCCGCCGACGAACTCGACCTGCGCATCGAGGAGGAGGGCGAACTCGTCGCGATGACGCACCAGAGCATCACCGACCCCGACGCGCTGCGCGCCGCCCTCGCCGACATCCGCCGGCGCGGCATCGCCTCCGAGCACCGCGAGTCCAACCCGGACGTCTCCTGCGTCGCCGCCCCCGTACGCGACAGCGCGGGCCAGGTCGTCGCCGCCCTGTCCATCTCCGTACCCATGATCCGCTGGACCGAGGAGCGCGAGCGCGAACTCGCCGACCTGGCCGCCAAGGGCGCGGCCGACCTCTCCGCCCGCCTCGGCCACCGCGGCGGCACCCGATGAGGGCCGAGGCGGCCGTCCGCGCGGAGGCCACCCTGGGTGAGGGCCCCACCTGGGACGCGGCCGCGGGCCGCCTCATCTGGGTCGACATCCTCGGCTCCCGCATCCACACCTGGGACCCGTCGACGGACCGCCGCACGGTCATGCTCGCCGCGCAGCACGTCGGCGCGGCCAAGCCCCGCACCGGCGGCGGCCTGGTGGCCAACCTCCGGGACGGCATCGCCCTCTACGCCCCCGACGGCTCCTTCTCCTGGCTGGTGCACGACCCGGTGCCCGGGCGCCGCGGCAACGACGCGGCCGTCGCCCCCGACGGCACCCTGTGGGCGGGCACCATGCGCTACGACGAGCAGCCCGGCGGCGGGGGCCTCACCCGCGTCGCCCCCGACGGCACCCGCACGGAGATCTTCGGCTCCGTGGCCGTCAGCAACGGCACCGGCTGGAGCCCCGACGGCACGCTTCTGTACTACGTCGACAGCGCGACGCGCCGCGTCGACGTCTGCCGACTCGACGGCCAACTCCCGCGCGACCGCCGCCCCTTGGCGCACATCGAAGCGGGCGCGGGCTTCCCCGACGGCCTCACCGTCGACGCCGACGGCTGCGTCTGGGTCGCCCTGTGGGACGGCGCCCAGATCCGCCGCTACACCCCGGCCGGCGCCCTGGACCGCACCGTCCACCTCCCGGTGCGCCGCCCCACCGCCTGCGCGTTCGGCGGCCCCGGCCTGCGCGACCTGTACATCACGACGGCCAGAACCGGCCTGGACCGGCCCCATCCGCTGGCGGGCTCGGTGCTCGTTCTCCCGGACGCGGGACAGGGGCTGCCGCAACCGGCCTTCGACGGCTGACCGGACGCCGACGGGTCCACGCCTCGCGAAACGGCTGGTTCGCGCTCCTGCGGCGGTCACGCGGGGATCCCTAGGGTTGCCCCTGGCGCGCCAACGTCACGTCCTGCGCAGGCACTTCGTACGCCCACGTACACCTTCGTACGTCCTCGTACGGCCTCGTACACCGAGCCTTGGGAGAACCGCATGACGGACCTGATGCTGCTCGCAGGCGGATCGGTGACCCTGACGCACCACGTCACCGGCACCTACTTCATGTGCAACGACTGGCACGACGGAGTGGGCAACCACACCCAGACCTGGGCGGAGGACCCGTTCCGCAAGGACTCCACCGCGCACCAGTGGTACCTGCGCCTCCACTCGGACAACACGGTGCGCATCGAGACCTTCGCGAACCGCCGCTGTCTGACCACGGGCGCCAACCCGCCCGACCAGGTCACCCTCCAGGAGCGCAAGGACAGCCTCACCCAGAGCTGGCGCCTGGTGCCCCACGCGGAACGCGGCAACGACTACTACGTCGTCTCCGTCGTGCACCCGCGCTACGCGCTCGCGATCGCGGACCACCTGCAGGGCAACGACCGCCTGGTGGGCCTCACGCGGATGTGGGGCGGGCCGAACCTGTCCCAGCTGTGGCGGATCTACCCGAGCGTGGAGAACGGCGGCTGACTGCCGCACGGCGCGGGCCGGGGCCGGGGCACGCTTCCCGGCCCCGGTCCGGGGGCCTGCTACACCTCGTCGAGCCGCCACTCCTGTCCGCTGTCGCCGGTGTCGTTCTGCTGGACGATCCTCGCCCCGTCCGCGGTGGAGTTCCCCTCGACGCCGAGCACCTTGCCGCTGTGGACGTTGATCAGCTTCACCTGGCCGCCGCCGACCTCGCTGACGCGCCACTGCTGGTTGGCGCCACGGGTGGCGGGCCACTGGATGACGGGGGCGCCGTCGGCCGTGGACTCGCCGCGCACGTCGACCAGCTGACCCGAGTGGGCGCCTGCCAGGGTGCTGGTGCCGTGGCCCAGGACGGTGCGGCGCCACTGCTGGTTGGGCTTGCCGTGGCGGGGCCACTGGATGAGCTGGACGCCCTGCCCCGTCGACTCGTCGGGCACGTCGAGGGCCTTGCCGCTGCGGCGGTTGACGAGGACGTAGGTGCTCTGGAGGACGCCGGCGAAGCCGATGGGCTTCGGCGTGGTCCGGTGCAGGTCGAAGACGACGATCTCGTTGCGGCCCGAGGTCAGGAACGGTGCGGGACAGTACAGGCGTTGCTGCGGGCCCACGGACCAGTAGCGGCCCAGGTTGTGCCCGTTGACGAAGACCACGCCCTTGGTCCAGGCGGACATGTCGAGGTAGGTGTCGCCGGCCCTGTCGAGGGTGAGCGTGGCGCGGAAGAAGAGCCCGGCCTTGTCGGGGTCGCCGATCGTCGGACGCAGGCCGGCGACGAACTTCTCGTCGACGGGCAGCGCATGGGTCTGCCAGTGGGTGAGGGGGCCGTTGAGGGGACCGGCGTCGGACAGCGACACCTGGCCGGTGATGCCCTTGCGGTCGACGTAGTGGCCGAAGTTCACCCGGCCCAGGCCCTCCACCAGGATGTCGAGCGTCGCGTCGGCGTCGGCGGCGCCGAGCTTCAGGCTGGTGCCGTGGGTCACCTTCAAGGGTTCGGCGTACGCGGGCCACAGCGTGGGTCTGCTGAATCCGCCCTGGTAGGCGCCGTCGAGGAAGACGGTGGCGTAGTCGTGCAGGCCCGTGACGCCGAGCGTCGCGCCGCGGTAGCCGGAGAGCGGGCGGCGGTAGAGGATGAAGCCGGAGTTCTGGCCGTAGGCCTCCATCGGCTGGGCGGTGACCGTCCGGGACGGGGGCAGCGCCGGGGGCAGGTTGTCCCACAGCGAGGCGTACGCGGTGGGGGTCACCGGGCCCGGCGTGATGGTGGCGACGGGGTCGGGGACCGCGGGCAGCGGCTCCTCCACATAGCTGTCGATGAGGCCGCGGTACGCGGCGTAGCTCGCCGTCGGGCGGCCCTGCTCGGTGATCGCCGCGCTGTAGTCGTAGCTGGTGATGTCGGGGGTGTAGCCGCTGCCGTCGTCCGCGGCGTTGGCTCCGGCCCCGTAGCCGAAGCTGGTGCCGCCGTGAATCATGTAGATGTTGAACGACAGCTGGGACTGCATCAGGCCGCGCAGGACCGGGGACTTGTCCTTGCCGACGCCGCCGAAGGCGCTGTCGCCCCACGCGGTGAACCAGCCGGCCCAGGACTCGCCGATGAAGGCGGGCACCGCGGGGAAGCTGCGGCGGCAGTCGGCGATCGCCGCCGCGTCACCGTCGGACAGACCGATGGCCCCGCCGGGCACGTTGGTGCGGTTCACCTTGACCTGGGCCAGGCCGTCCTGCGTGTAGAAGGGGCCGGGCACGCCCGCGTCGAGCCAGGCCTGACGGATCTCGCCCAGATAGGTGGAGTCGTTGCCGAACGAGCCGTACTCGTTCTCGACCTGCACCATCAGGACGGGGCCGCCGTTCGCGACCAGGAGCGGCCTGACGACCGGCGCGATCCGCTCGATGTAGCGGCGCACCGCGCGCAGGTAGTTCGGGTCGGCCGCCGCCCGGACGCGGATCCTGGCCGCGGGATCCTTGAGGAGCCAGGCGGGCAGCCCCCCGAGGTCCCACTCGGCACACACATACGGCCCGGGCCGTAACAGCACCCACATGCCCTCGGCCTGGCACAGCCTGACGAAGGCCGCGAAGTCACGCCGGTCGGTGGTCAGGTCGAACGCGCCGGGGCGCTCCTCGAGGTAGTTCCACATCAGATACACGCCGATGGTGTTGAGGCCCATCGCCTTGGCCATCCGGATGCGGTGGCGCCAGTACGGCACGGGGATGCGGCACGGATGCAGCTCGCCGCTGCGGATCTGGAACGGCTTGCCGTCGAGCAGGAACCGGCTGCCGTCCGCCGAGAAGCCGAAGGTGTGGTCGGCGGCGCCCGACGCGTGGGCCTGCGGACCCAGTGTCGCGGCGAGCGGGGTGAGGGCGCTGATGATCAGGAAGTCGCGTCGATCCATGGGGCACTCCGGGGGGTGTGGGAGGTCGCTGGCCTGCCGAACGGTGGAGTGACGTCATGTGCCCGTCAGTTATGTGTGATGACGGTAGAGCGTGTTCGAGAATGTTGGAAGGGGTGCGGTAATGGTTGCCCCTCCGGGCCGCCCTGGCCCCGCGTCCGTCAGTCGTGCGCGGGGCGCGCGGTGAACACCTGGCTCAGGAGGGCGTACAGCGTCGCCCGGTCCTCGTCGTCGAGCGTGGCCAGGCCTGCCGTCGTCGTGCGCATGTTGGCGCGGATGGTGTCGATGGCGTGCTCGCCCTCGGGGGTGAGGACGACGTTCTTGACGCGGCGGTCGCCGGGGCTCGGCTCGCGGCGGACCAGACCGCGCTTCTCCAGGCGGTCGACGATGCCCGTCATGTTGGAGGCGTCGCAGCCGAGCGTCTCGGCGAGCACGCGCATGGCGGCGGGGCCGCGGCGCAGCACGCTGAGCGTCTTGCCCTGGCTCGCCGTGAGGTTCTCGTGGGCGGCCGCGGCCGTGAAATCGCCGTAGTAGGCGCCGAGCGACACCGAGAACAGCTCCATGAGCTGGGCCGTGCCGACGTGCGGGTGTGCTGGCATGTGACCCACCTTACGCGCAGAAACTTGACCATCTCAAATATTGAGGTCTACCTTGAGGATATTACTTGAGGTTCTCAAGCTTCCATGTTCTTAAGTAGTTGGAGAAGAGTTTCCGTGTCTCACGCACAGCAGGCGCCCTCGGAGCGCCCCTCGGGACAGACCGCGGTCGTCCTGGTGCTCGGGCTCGCCGCCATGGTCGTCTCGATGATGCAGACGCTGGTCGTGCCGATCCTGGGGATCATCCAGCACGAGCTGGACGTCACCACCGCCAACGTCAGCTGGGTGACCACGGCCACGCTGCTGTCCGCCGCCGTCTTCACCCCGCTCCTCGGCCGCTTCGGCGACATGCACGGCAAGAAGCCCACCCTCGTCGGCGTACTGATCGTGATGATCGCGGGCTCGGTGCTCGCCGCCACCACGACCTCGCTGACCTGGCTCATCGTCGGCCGCGTGATGCAGGGCGCGGCGACCGCGATCTTCCCGCTCGCCCTGTCCGTGCTGCGTGAGGAGATCAAGCCGGAGAAGCTCCACGGCGCGATGGCCCTGGTCAGCGGCACGCTCGCGTTCGGCAGCGGCCTCGCCCTCGTCGGCGCGGGCCTCCTCACCCAGGGCTCCGACCCCGACTACCACCGGGTCTTCTGGCTCGCGGTCGTCCTCGCCGTGGTGGCGCTCATCGGCGTGATCCTCGTCGTGCCCGCGTCGCGCTCCAAGACGGGCGGACGCACCGACTGGCTCGGCGCGCTCACCCTGGCGGCGCTCCTCGTGCTGCTGCTCCTGCCGATCTCGCAGGGGCACGAGTGGGGCTGGACGTCCGGCCGGGTGCTCGGCAGCTTCGCCGCCGCGGTCGTGATGGCGGGCGTGTGGGTCGTCACCGAGAAGAAGGTCAGGGAGCCGATGGTGGACATGGAGATGTTCACGCACCGCCCCGTGCTCTTCACCAACCTGGCGGGCCTGCTGCTCGGCTTCGCGATGTTCGCCCAGTTCATCGGCGTCTCGTACCTGGTGCAGATGCCCGAGCAGCTGGCCGGCTACGGCTTCGGCGCGTCCGTGCTCGACGCCTCGGTGGTCTACCTGCTTCCGACCACACTCGTCTCGCTGGTGGGCGCCCAGTTCGGCGGCATCCTCGTGCGCCGGATCGGCGCGCGCGTCACGCTGGCCGTCGGCGCCGCCTTCGGCGTCATCGGCTTCGCCTGGCTGACCCTGGCGCACGGCACCACCGCCTCGGTGATCGGCGCGGGCATGGTCGTCGGCCTGGCGATCAGCTTCGGGTACGCCGCCATGCCGGCGCTCATCGTCGCCAGCGTCCCGGCCCACCAGACCGGCATCGCCAACGGCATCAACTCCATCTCCCGCTCCGTCGGCAGCGCCATCGCCAGCGCGACGATCACCTCGCTCCTCGCGTCGAAGACGATCAAGCTTCCGGCCGGGATGCCCGCGCTGCCCGAGGAGAGCCAGTTCACCCTCAGCTTCGCCATCGCCGGAGCCGCGTTCGTCCTGGTCGCGGTGGTCTCCCTGATCGGGCTCAAGGCAGCGCACGCGCCGCGTGCCACCGCCCTGAAGAAGGTCGCCGAATCGGAGACCCCGGAGCGCGCCGGAGTCTGACCCGGACCACTGCCGCGCAGGCCCTTGCCGTCTCCCGCGGCGGCAAGGGCCTGCGGCCGTACGGCACACGCCGGTCGGCGGGCCCCAGAAGGGGAGGGTGGACCTGGTCGCGCGATTCCCTCCGCGGTCCCAAGAAGCGGGCGCCCACGAACGGGGCACCCGGGAAGCGGGCACAGACTCCCGCTGGACGCAGCCGTTGGCGGAGGGCCCCACCCCGGGCCCGAGAGATCGCCGGAAGGCCGCCGCCGCGCTGACGGCGCCGCACCCCCCCACGGACTGCCGCACAGCCTACGCCCGCGGCACTCCGCCGGACAGGGCCCTGGCGGGGGCTACGACCCCACGTACGCGTTGAGCGGCGACACCCCGTCCAGGTCGACCTGCAGCCCGTGCAGCGCCTTGGAGTACAGGTACGTGCGCGTCGGCACGTACAGCGGAACCGCCGCCGCCTGCTCCATCACGCGCCGGTCCACCGCGGACCACAGCTCGCCCGCCGCCCTCAGGGAGCCCGCGGCGCCGGCCGCTTCGATCGCCTCGTCGACCTCGGTGCTCTTGAGCCGGGAGAAGTTCGACGAGGCGGGGTAGGCGAACGCGCCGTCGAAGTAGTCCGGCAGGAAGGACGAGGCGACCGGCAGGCCGCCGCCGACGGAGAGCCGGAACAGGTCGTACTTGCCCTTGCCCGCGTTGTCGTAGAACGCGGCGATCTCCGTGTTCTTGACCTCGACCCGGAAACCGGCCCGCTTCAGCGCGGCCTCGACGACCGACGCCCGCTTGGCGTCCTCCGCGTTCGAGGACCCCAGGGTGAGCCGGAAGCCGCTCTTGCCCGCCTCCTTCAGCAGCGCACGGGCCTTGGCCGGGTCACCGCGCTCCCCGGCCCGGTACAGGTCGAAGGCGCGGGCGCCCCGGACGCCGGGCGGGATCAGGTTGTGGTGGACCGTGCCGTCGTCCCCGGCCGCCTCCAGGACGTCGGCGGCGGGCAGCGCGGTGGCGATGGCCTTGCGGACCCTGAGGTCCTTCACGCGCTTGGTGTTGATGACGTACGCCTGCACATAGGGCGAGGGCGCCGAAAGGCGTCCCACACCGGCGGCCTTGTCGCGTCCAGCCTTGTCCATGGAGCCGGTGAAGGACATCACGGCGTCGCCCGAACCGGCCGCCGTGGTGCGGGCCTTGATCTGCTCGTCGGTGACGCCGCCCTCGATGCGGTACGTGTCCGGGTACGCCGTGCGCAGCGGGTCGCTGTCCGCCTTCCACAGGGAGTTGCGGGTCAGCTTGAGGTCCTTCCCGCTGCGGTAGCTGCCGACCTGGTAGGGGCCGGTGGCCGGCAGCGACCGGGAGTCGGACCCGGTGTCCTTCGCCCGGGGCACGGGCGCGCCGCTGGGACCCGCGAGGGCGACGTTGAAGTCCCGGTGGGCGTCGGCGAGATGGAACACGACCGTGCGGTCGTCGGGCGTCTCGATCGCGCCCGGCGGGAGGGTGCGGATGTTGCCGGTGCCCTTGTCGCCGCCGGGGCCGAGGAGCCAGTCGCGCAGCGTCCTGTCGCCGATGGCGAACTTCGGGTCGAGGGTGCGCTCGACGGCGTACTCGAAGTCCGCCGCCCGTACGGGAGTCCCGTCGTTGTAGGTCAGGCCGTCCTTGAGCGTGAACGTCCAGGTCCGGCCGTCGGACGAGGCGCGTCCCGCGTCGGTGGCCAGGTCGCCGACGAGCCTGACCGAGCCGTCGGGGAGCGTCTTGAGACCCGTCAGGCCCCGGTAGACGAGGCGGGAGACGATCCGGTCGGTGCTCGACCACATCTTGCCGGGGTCGACGGTGCTGATGTCGAGGGGTTCGAGGACGGTGACGGTCCCGCCCCTGCGGGCGCCGCCGACGGCGGGTGCGGGGCCCTCGGAGTCGTTCGCCGTGCCCACGGTCAGCGTTTCGGTCCTGGACTTCTCGGCCACCGTGCCGCGGGTGCCGGTCGTGTCACCGCCCGAACCGCCGCCGCTCGACCCTTGGCTGGAGCCGCCCTTGCCGGTTTCCGCGTCCTTGCCGCCGTCTGAGTCGAACGGGTTCATGACGGTGAGCGCGGCCACGAGAGCGGCGACCGTGACGGCCGCGCCCGCCGGCGCCCACCAGGTGCGCCACCAGGGCCGACGGGCCCCCACCACGGCCGGGGGCGGCGGCGCGGGCCAGGGGATCGGCGGGGCCGCGGGTCTGGGCGGTGCGAGGGGGTACGAGGTCAGGCCGGGCGGTTCCGGGGCCGCGGCGGCGGGTGCGGCGGGCGGGCCCGGCGAGGCAGAGCCAGAGGCGGCTGGGGCGGCGGGTGCGGCGGGCGTCGGGGCGGGCCGGGCGCGCGTCGTCCCGCGGGCCAGGTCCTCCAGGGCCGACCGCGCCTGCTCGGCGTCCGGCCGGTCGGCGGCCGCCTTCGCCAGCATCCGGGCGACCAACTCGTCCCACTCCGGCGCGAGTCCCGGACGCCGCAAGGACGGCGGCTCCGGAGCCTCGTACACATGGCAGTGCATCAGGGCGGCCGCCGACGGCGCGTCGAACGGCGGGGCACCGGTGAGCATCTGATGGACCATGCAGCCCAGCGCGTACACATCGGTGCGCCCGTCGGCGGGCCCGCGCGTGAACCGCTCCGGCGCCATGTAGTGCAGCGTGCCGATGGGGGAGTCGGAGGTGCTGGTGAGATAGCCGCCGCCCGCGCCGGTCGCCGCGTCGAGGAACTTGGCGATGCCGAAGTCGAGGACCTTCACGGTGCCCTCGTCGGTGACCATGACGTTGGCCGGTTTGATGTCCCGGTGCACGATGCCCGCCCGGTGGGCCACCGCGAGCGCCCGGCACACCTGCGCCGCGATGTCCGCCACGCTCTTCGGCGACAGCTCCCCCTCGTCGGCGAGCAGCCCGGTCACCGTGCGGCCCGACACCAACGGCATGACGAGGTACGGCACATCGCCGTCCGCGCCGTGGTCGAAGACCGGCACGATGTACGAGCTGTCGAGGGCCGCCGCGGCCCGCGCCTCCCGCACGAACAGGGCCAGCATGCGGGCACGCTCGGGCGCCGACGTCTCCGGGGGCAGACCGAGCAGCTTGACGGCCACCTCCCGGTCCAGGCGCGCGTCGCGGGCCCGCCATACCGCCCCCATGCCGCCCGCGCCGACCCGCTCCGTGAGCGTGTACCGCCCGTCAAGGACTGTGCCCCGCATCCCCACTCCACCCACCCCTGGCTCGCCCTCCGTGGGCGGCAAGGTCAATTTACCTGTGTCGTGGGGGAGTTGGAGAGGTCCTGTGACGTGCGCGCAAATGTCGCGGATCTCGGCTCTGCCGCACTCTGGGCGCGCATGGGCGACATATCGGGGCTCGGCCATGCCGGTGAGGGCCCCATGCGACGACGGCGGAGGGCGGCTTGGGCGACGGGGACGGAGGGTTGAGGGGTGAGGGCGGTGTGGCTCAGCCCTCGGATTCCGGTGCGGGCTCGGTGTCCTGGGCCGGGGGCTCGGCGCCCTGGGCCTGAGCCGGCTGCTCAGGGGCTTCGGGCGTGGTGGGGGCTTCGGACGCGGTGTAGAAGACGGAGTTGTCCTGCTTGGAGCGCCGGGCCTGGCCCCTGGCGACCAGGTTCTCCAGCGTGGTGCGGACGACGGTGGTCTTGACCGTGCGGTCGGGGTGCTTCTGGGCGAGCACGGCGGTGACCTGTGCGGCGGAGCACGGCTCGCTCTGCTCGCTCAAGTGCGCACGTGCCAGGTCCACGAGGGTGGGCTGCGCCGGGGCCTTGGCCGGGGTCTTGGCCTTGACCGCCGGGGTCTTCTTGCGGGCGGCGCGCTTGGCCCGGGCCGACGGCGCCCGCGGCGCGGGCACTTGCGTGACCTGGTCGGCGGCCTTGTCCTGCGGGGCCTCGTCCTGCGGGGCGGCCGCTTCCTCCTGGGGCGCGGCCTCTTTCTCCTGCGGGGCGTCGGAGGCACTGTCGGCGGGCTTGCCGTCCAAAAGGTGCCGCATCCTCAGGAGCAGTTCCTGGTCACGCTCCAAAACCTGCAACTGCTGTTGCAGGGAATGCACTTCGGTACGGATACGTTCCTGCTCCGAGGCATTTCGTTCAAGATCTGCCCCGAGCTGTGCGGCGTACTGGTCCTTGAGCGCGGTCGGCTCTTTCTGGACGTCGGTGTGGGTGTCGGACAAGGGGGCCACCTCTCCTGCGTACGGGCGTGGTGTGGGCGGATCCTACTCGCATATTTCTCGCCATGATCCTGTTCTCGCAACAATGGCTAACACCATGGGGTGGATCCCTTCCGATTGCCGTGTCCGGTGGGGGAGTTGAGCGTTCAATTGGGCACCTCGCTCTCCCTGTCGCTCTCCCCGCGGATTCACCGGCTCGGATTCTCCGGCGCGGGCCCGCCGAACTCGGGCGCGACGTCCGCCGAACTCAGGGCCGTGCTTCGCGCAGCAGCAGGACATCCCGCCCCATGCTGACCAGGAGGCCCAGGCCAGGCGCCCAGACAAGGGCTTCACCGGGCTCCGGCAGTTCGAGGAGCGCCAGGGGGCGACGTCCAGGGATGTCCCAGGCACGCACGGTGGCGTCCGCGCCCAGACTGAACGCTGCGGGGACGCCGCGGCAGCGCCCCACGACGACCTCGACGACGGCGGCCGTGTGGCCGACAAGTGGCGGTCCGAGCGGAGTCGCGTCGGTCGTGTCCCAGAGGCGGACCGCGGCGTCGCTGCCCGCGGTGACCGCGACGGGCCCGGCCACGGAGGGACGCAGGGCCACCGAGTGGACCGCGCCTTCCTGGCGGACGACACCGCGCGGGAACAGGCCCTCGGGGGTCAGGCGCCAGAAGCGTACGGTCCTGTCGTCGCCGCAGGAGACCACGGTCGCGGAGCCGTCCGCCGACTCGGCAAGGGCGACGCCGGTGACGGGCGCGTCGTGCGCGGTCAGGTGTCGGCCGACGAGATGGTGACCCGCCAGGTCCCAGACGGCGATGCTGTTGTCGACGCCGCCGGTGACGGCGACGGACCGGCCGTCGACGCGGCCCACGCACAGCGCGTCGATGCGACCGGTGTGGCCGGTCAGCGGCGGCACGACCTCCGCACCGTTCTGGTCGGTGACCCGCACGGCCCGGTCCGTGCCGACGCTGACGAGGACGGGACGCCTGGCGAGGCGGGTGAACGTCAGGTCCGTGACGCGGCCGTGGCCCGTGCCGACGCGGCGGACGACGCGCCCTGTTGCGACGTCCCGCAGGCAGATCTCGTCCTCGGCCGCGACGGCGGTGACACGGCGGCCGCCGAGCGTGCCGTGGGCGAGGGCGGTGACGAGGCCGGGATGGCCGTATGCGGGCCGGGACATGGGGGAGTCGGGGTACCAGCACCGGATGGTGGTGTCCTGGCTGCCCGTGAGCACGACGCGCCGACGGCCCGTCATGCCCGTGGCCAGGGTCGTGATGGCCTGGGTGTGGCCGCGCAGGACGCGGCTTGGGCCGTCCGGTAGGGGGTGGACGCCGAGTCGGTCGTGCCGGGGCAGGACAGCGGTGACGGGGTGGTGGTCGCCTGCCAGGATGCCCACCGGCCCGGTGGACAGGGGAAGAGGGGAGGTGTCCCCTGTCGCGGGAGCCGCGGCGTCGACCGAGCGTGGATCCGTACCGTCGAGCGCCACATCCCAGGCACACGTACCGTCGTTGCCCGCCGCGAGCACCCATGCGCGGCCCGGACCGGACGGCGCCACGGACAGCGAGTGGATGTGTGCGGGCGCGCCCGGGAGGGCCGTGCCGAGGGGCACACGTCGCCGCACGTCCCACAGACGAACCATGCCGCCATCGTCGGCGGTGACGGCGATCGGCTCACCGGGTCCGTCGAGAACCGCCAGCGCACGGATCGGCCCCGCGCCGACGGGGATCGCCGCGTAGACGCATGTCCCCGACTCGGGATCCCACAGCCGCAGCGTGCCGTCGGTCGAGGAGGACAGGACATGTGTCGTTCCGTGGACGCGTACGAACGCCACGCCGGTCACCGTCCCGCGGTGGCCCCGAAGGACCGGGCCGAACGGGCGCTGGTCCGCCAGGTCCCACAGGCGGACGGTGGCGTCGGCCGCTCCCGTCAGGCCGTGGGTCCGGTCGCCGATCCTGCCGGTCGTGAGCGTGCGTACGGGGAGGGTGTGCCCCGTCATGGGCAGGCCGAGCGGCTGGCTCGTGGAGAGGTCCCACAGGCGCAGGGTGGTGCCGTCCGAGCTGAGCGCCACCGGGCGTCCGCCGGACTCGCCGACGGCGAGTGCTTGGACCGTGCGGCGGGTGACCAGGACGGTGCCCGACACCGCGTGACCGGCGCGGCCCGAGAACCAGCCGGGTGTCCAGGCGGCGGGGGCCGACGCGGGGGAGCCCGCGATCCGGTGCGCGAGTGCGACGTTCTGCGACCGGGCGGCGTCGATGGTCATGACGGAGCGGCGGGCCGTGGGGTCGGCCCCGGCGTGGCGGTCCGCGGACAGGCCGTACACGCCTGCCAGTTCGCGGGCCTCCGCGCTGTCGGCGGCGTCGAGGTGGGCGACCAGAGTGGTGTGGTCGGCGTACGACAGGAAGTCCGGGTCCGCGAGGAGCAGGTCGCACCGGCCCGCGTCGGCGGCGTGCTCGATGAGGTGGCGCAGGTGGTAGGGCAGCGCCAGGTCCCAGTCCACGGCGGTGGAATCGGCGGGCCGCAGCGTGGCGAGCAGCCGGTCGTGGAGGGCGGCGGCGGACGCCGGTACCGCCTTGAGCTGGTCGACGAGCTCCTGATGGAAGAGCCGGTACAGCGTCGTGCCGTCGGTGTCCACCGAGCGCCGCAGATAGAACGCGACATCGGTGAGGACGCGGTCCACCATCGCTCGGTCCACCGCTGCCCGGTCGGTCTCCGTCGAGGGCGCGCCGTCCATCAGGGGCGCCAGGGCCTGGATCAACTCGGCGGGCAGGCCCGGGTGCTTGGCGTGGGAAAGGGCTGTGAGTACGGGCCTGGCCCATGCGTTGTCGAGCTGGCGTAGATGCAGGGTGAGCAACTCGGAGACGGAGCGGGGCGCGTCGGCGACCACCTGGTCGAGCCGGTCCGGGCCCACCGGGTCCGGTGCCGAGAGCAGGTGGTGCAGATACAGACTCGCCAGGAGGTACGGCCCCGGACGCCCGGCCGCGTGGGCGTCGTCGTCGGGCGGTACGCGGTCGGAGTCGTGGCGGTCGGAGTCCTGGCGGTCGGGCACCAGGGCCTCGGCGATCCGGCGGCTGAGCTCCTCCCGCAGCTCTGCTTGCGGCGCCGTGTCGTAGGCCCGGTCGAGCTCCAGGTGCCGGCGGAGGTAGACGGCGACATCGGTGCGCAGCGCGCCGGTGGTGGCCGTGTCCAGGTCGAGCACTCCGTCGTGCGCGCGGGCCTCGGCGAGCAGCGCGGCCGCCTCGGCCACCTGCCGTGTGCCCACGAGGAGGCGGCATACGGGCGCTCCGCCGCGCCGTCGGCCGCGACCGACGGTGCGGGCGCGTGCGAGCGGCAGGAGCAACAGGGCGACGGTGTCGGGCACATGGGCCGCCTCGTCGAGGGCGTCGAGCACGATCATGGCGGGCGGGGCGCCGTTCGACACCTGGTCCCGGAGCGCGCCCACGACAGCGGCGGCCGTCCACTCCCCGGCCCGCTCGCCGAGCCCCAACTGCCGTGCCAAGGAGGCGGCCAGGTCGGCGGGGCTGCGGCCGCGGGCGTGCACCGCCGCGAACGACATGCCCCGTCCGGGCAGCCGCAGCGCCGGAAGCCTGCCGATGAGCAGGGCGCGCAGGTCGGGCTGCGCGGCACACACCAGCATGCCGAGCAGGGCCGACTTGCCCGATCCCGCGCTGCCCGTGACCACCCGCAGGGGGAGGTCCCGGTCGCTGACGCCGTCGACCCAGGGCGTCAGCAGGTCAAGTTCCGCCTGGCGACCGGTGAAGAGACACACCGTCGGCTCGGCCGTCTTCTGGGCGTCGTGTGTGGTGCGCGTACTGAAGGCCCGCCCCATGTAGTGCGTGGCATCGAGGACCGGATCGAGTTCGGCGAGGAATCCGCGCAGGGAGTCCTCGGTCTGCAAGCGCAGCCGGGCCAGCGGCGTGGACCGGTAGCTGGGGTTGCGGAAGAGGCGCAGGTCGGGCTCCTCGCCCAGGGCGAGCGGCGTGCTGTCCAGGTGCTGTGGCCGGCCTGCCTCCTCGCGCCAGAGGGCGTCGAGGGTCCGGCGTATCTCCCGCGCGATCAGGGAGACCGGGACGAACTCGACCGCGGGGTCCGCGCCGAGGCCGTCGGCCCTGATCCGGTGCAGGACCGCGGTCACCGCCTGGCTGAACCTGCCCCGGTAGGCCTTCTCGTCGGGCGCGGAGGCCGCGAGGACCCAGGCCTTGCGGCGCTCGGCGCGCAGCCGCGTCCGCCACGCGCCCCACTGCCAGTCGACGGCCGTCCCGGCGTGGCAGACGTCGAGGAGCAGGAGCACGGAGGGCCGGTCCGGGCGCCGTTCGACCGTGCGCAGCCAGGTCTCCACGTCGAATCCGTCGTACGGGCCGCTGTCGCTCATGGCGAGGTAGAGGCCGCCCTGGGCGTCGGTGTGGCCATGGGTGAGGACGTGCACGACCAGGCCGCCGACCGTGGGGGTGGCCCGCAGGGCCTGGTCGAGGGCGGTCTGGGTGTCCGCGAGCGCCGGATCGGTGAGGACGCCGTCGCCGTGCAACTGGTGGCCGAGGGCGGACAGGGCGGCGGCGACGGCACCGCTGCGCTCGTGGGCGAAGCGCAGGGGCCGGAATCCGGCGGGGGCGTCGGCAGGTGCTTCCTCGCCGATGGCGTCGACCACGGTGGTCGTGGCAGTCGTGGCGGTCGCGTCGGCCACCGGTGACTGGAAGGTGCCCACGGAGATGACGACGGAGCGCTCGGCGGGCGGGGCGGTGTCCGCGCCCGGCCCGGGCGCCGTCGAGGCGGGTTCGGCCAAGTCCGTCATGTCAGCTGCGACCCAAATGTCCTGCTCTCGCGGTCCGTCGGGGCGGTGGCCGGACTACGCGTGCGAGGCCGCGGACGGGTCCGGCCCGGAGGCCTGCCAGGTCAAGGTGATCTGGAAGTGGGCCTCCGCCGGGTTGCTGGCGATGACGGCTCCCGCTTCCACGTTCAGGCGCACGCCGAAGGCCACCTCGACGCCGTCCGGCCGGGGGCTGATATGGCTCAGGGGACGCACCATCGTGTTCGCGACCTGCTGGATCTGCGCCATGGCGCGGTCCAGGGTGCCGGACGCCTCGACATAGCCGCCCCGGGACCGGGACACCGGGCGCGCGCCGAACTCGTCCTCGTCGACCTCCACGCTCGCGATCCCGCCGTCCTCCAGAGGGAACCGGGCCACCTCGCGCATCGTTCTCCTTCTGACCACAGGGACTGACCACAGGACTGACCACAGGCACGGTTTCCGTCCCGTCGACGGAGCCCGGCCACTATTGTGCAGGAGGCTCAACGCGCCCGCGGGCAAAGGGAGTCAGCGGAGATCGCCCGCACGGAGCGGAGAGCGCCCGCACAGGCGGCAGGCGGCAGGGATCGGCAAGGATCGGAGCGCTGTGAGGATCGTCGGCGTACACGGCGTGGGCAACTACCGTCCCGGAGAGTCCCCGGAGGACGCCGCCACGCATCTGTCCGGGGTCTGGCGCCGCCATCTGAGCCGCGGACCCGGCGCGCCGCTCATGGCGACGGCCGACCTGTCCATGGCCTACTACGCGGACCACGTCCAGGACGACGACGCACAGGGCGCCGAGGCCGGCCTCGACGACCTGCCGGACGAGGCCGAGGACCTGATCCGCCTCTGGCTGCACGAGCTGGGCCTGCCGGACGAGGAGGACCAGGGCCCCGGCACCTGGCCCCTCCGCCAGGGCCTCGGCTGGCTGGCCGGGCGCCGTCGGCTCTCCCCGCAGCTCGTCGAGCGCTTCGTCGCGCGGTTCTTCGGCGAGGTGACCCGGTATCTGCGGGGCGACGCACAGGCGCGGAAGGCCGCCCGGGACGAGGTGACGGAAGTGATCGCCCGCGACCGCCCGCACGTGGTCATCGCCCACTCCCTCGGCTCGGTCGTCGCCTACGAGTCGCTCTGGGCGGACCAGCGGCATCCGGTGGACCTCTTCCTCACCCTCGGCTCCCCGCTCGCCCTGCCCCACGCCGTCTTCCCCCGCCTGACCCCCACCCCCGCCGACGGCCTCGGTGACCGTCCCCCTTCGGTGCGCCGCTGGGTCAACATCGCCGACCCCGGCGACCTCGTCGCCCTGCCGGTGCGCGGCATCTCGCGGAGCTTCAGCGGCGTGGCCGCCGACACGCACGACACCATCCACGCCTTCGACTTCCACCTGGCGGCCAACTATCTGGCGAGCGGCGCGGTCGGCGACGCGCTGAAGCGGTACGCGGACGGCTGATCTCAACCGGCCCGTCGGCGGCGGAAGGCGGCCCGGGCGGCGTTCTCCTGCGCGAGGGCTTCGTACGCGGTGGTCCATCCCGCGGTACGGCCGAGTGACATGAACTCGCGGCGCAGCGTGGTCGCGGACGTCGTGCGGGTGTCGGTGCTGATGGTGACCGGGAGGCCGGCGGCCAGGAGCGGGGTGGCGGGGTGGGCGGCCAGGGCGGGGACGGCGCCGGTCTGTACGTTGCTGGTGGGGCACATCTCCAGGGCGATGTCGTCGGCGCGGAGCCGGTCCAGGAGCGCGGTGTCGGACGTGCAGCGGACGCCGTGGCCGACGCGGCGGGCGCCGAGGACGTCGATCGCCTCCCACACGCTCCGCGGGCCCGCGGCCTCTCCGGCGTGGACGGTGCAGGGCAGCCCCGCGGAGTGGGCGAGGCCGAAGGCGGCGCGGTGCGGCCGGGCGGCGTACCGGGTCTCGTCGCCCGCGAGGTCGAGGCCCGCGACCACGTCCTGATGACGTAGGGCGGTCTCGGCGACGGCGAGGCTGTCGTCCGGGCTCTGGTGGCGCAGGCAGCAGAGCAGCAGGCCGGTGTCCACGCCGGTGGCCGCCCGGCCCTGGGCCAGGCCCGCGGCCACGGCCAGGACGGCCTCGTCGAGGGTCATGCCCCGGCGGCCGTGCAGTTGGGGTGCGAAGCGCACTTCGCCGTGGGTGACACCGTCGGCCGCCCAGTCCTCGGTGAGTTCCCGCGCGGCGCGGGTGAGGGCGTCGGGGGTCTGGAGGACCTGGAGGGGTACGTCGATGTAGGTCAGGAAGGCGGTGAGGCTGCCGCAGCGGGCCGGGGCCACGACCAGGTCGGTCACCGGGCGCGGGAGGGCGATGCCCTGGTCGCGGGCGAGGTCGGCGACCGTGCCGGGGCGGACGGAGCCGTCGAGGTGGCAGTGGAGTTCGTAGCGCGGGGCCGTCGGTGCGGCGGGGGTGCTCATGCGGTCGCTCCGCCGCGTGCGGCGCCGCCCACGAGTGGCCCGTCGGCGCGGGCGGGCGCGGCAACGGTGTCGAACAGGAGCCGCTTGAAGCCCGCCTCGTCCACGCCGCGCACCAGCGTGATGTTGGGGGCCGGAGCGGACCCGCGCCGGTCGATGACGAGCTGTCCGCGTGTCTCGTCGGCGAGGGAGACCTCGACGTGCGCGTGTTCGTGGGCGGTCACCAGGCCCGGGTCGAGCGCCACCGCCATGGCGACGGGGTCGGGCAGGTCGTAGCCGGACAGGCCGGTGACATCGCGGGCCCAGTCGGCGACGGTGCGGTTGATGCGGTGGGCGAACGTCGCCATCGGGGTGCCGAGTTGCTCCAGGTGCCGCTGGTCGGCCGGGGTCATGACGGCGTCCTTGCGGGAGACGTCCCAGCCGATCCAGGTGACCTTCGCGGGCGTGGCGGCCCGC
Organism: Streptomyces sp. NPDC059003; assembly: GCF_042740445.1. NCBI lineage: Bacteria > Bacillati > Actinomycetota > Actinomycetes > Kitasatosporales > Streptomycetaceae > Streptomyces > Streptomyces sp. NPDC059003. Next base: position 28,496 of record NZ_JBHYJH010000070.1, read on the forward strand.
GTGACGATCCGGGCGGCCTCGGGGTCGGCCCACACGTTGAACTCGGCCGTCGGCGAGATGTTGCCGCGCAGGTCCGCGGCGCCGGCCATGCAGTACACGTGCCGGTAGCGGGTGAAGAGGTCCGGGTCGAGCAGCAGCGCGGCGGCGATGTTGGTGAACGGGCCCAGCGTGACCAGGGTCAACTCGCCCGGGTGCGCACGGGGATGGGACAGCAGGGCCTCGACCGCGTGGGTGGGGCGGGGCGTCGCCGTGGGGTCGGGCAGGCCGATGTCGCCCATGCCGTCCTCGCCGTGCACGTGCTGCGCGCCGGTGAGGGCCCGCAGCATCGGCCGGGCGCAGCCGGGGTGGACCGGGATGTCGGTGCGGCCCGCGGTCTCGAGGGAGATCAGCGCGTTGCGGGTGCTCGTTCCGACGGGCACGTTGCCCGCGACGGTGGTCACCGCCCGGACGTCGGCGAGGCCACTGGCGGCGGCCAGGAGCAGCGCGACCGCGTCGTCGGAACCGGTGTCGGTGTCGATGATCAAGGGGAGGGCGGGCATGGTCGTACTCCGTTCCACGGTCGTACTCCGCGTCGCGCGCGTGCGCACGACCCTGTCCAACTCCCATGTCTAAACGTTTAGATGGCAGGATGCAAGGGCGATGACGAAGCGAGCGGACAGACCGGCGACGCTGACGGACGTGGCCCGCGCGGCCGGTACCTCCACAGCGGTGGTCAGCTATGTGATGAACAACGGGCCCCGGCCGGTCGCGCCGGCGACCCGCGAGCGGGTCCTGGCCGCGGCGGCCGAGCTGGACTACCGCCCCAACCGCGTCGCCCGGGCCCTGCGCTCCCGTACCACCGGAGTCGTCGGGCTCATCCTGGCCGACGCCGCCAACCCCTACTTCGCGGCCCTCGCCCGGCACATCGAGCAGACCCTCGACCGGCGCGACAAGCTCACCCTGACCGGCAACGCCGGCTACTCCTCCGACCGGCAGGAGCACCTCGTCGACCGCTTCCTCGCCGCGCAGGTCGACGGACTCGTCATCGTCTCCGCCGACGGGGGCGCCGACGTCGCGGAGCGGGCCCGGCGGGCCGGTGTGCGCGCCGTGTACGTGCACAACCAGCCCGATGCCGGGCGGGCCCCGGCCGTGGCCGCCGACAACGACTCCGCCGTCCACCGGGCCGTCGCCCACCTGCGCGGCCACGGGCACACCCGGATCGCGTTCCTGGCCGGACCCGATGACGTGGGCCCGGTCGGCCGACGCCGCGCCGCTTGGGAGACGGCCCTCGCCGACACCGCGACCCCACGTCCCGAAGCCGCGTCCCCTCAAGCCGCGTCCCCTCAAGCCGCGTCCCCTCAAGCCGCGTCCCCTGAAGCCGCGTTGACCACATCCCCGCTCCTGCGCTCCGCGTACACCCGCGCCGCCGCAGCCACCCTGACCCGACGCCTCATCGGCGAGCGCACCATGCCCCCCGCACTCATCACCGCCACCGACGAACAGGCCATCGGAGTGCTCGCCGGAGCCCGCGCCGCCGGGCTGCCCGTCCCCGAGCGCCTCGCCGTCGTCAGCCTCGACGGCACCCCCGACAGCGCGTACACCGCCCCGGCCCTCACCGTCACCGAACAACCCCTGCGGGCCATGGCGCAGCAGGCTGTCGACCTGCTCCTCGACGACGCCTCCCCCCGACCCCCGGCACAGGCCGCGCTGGTCGTGCGCCACAGCTGCGGCTGCACCCCCGCGTAGGAGGCCGTGCCGCGAACCGCTGGTCCACGAACCTGCTCCCGCAGGCCCCACGGACACCCCCGCACCCCACGAACACCACCTGACTGTGGCCGGAACGAGCCGTCTGACGGATGTTCGGATCCGGCGATACTCAGGGCTGGGCAATCCGCCCTAATTCCCACGTCCGGAGGCCGCCGATGCCCCAGACCAGTGTTCACCCCACCGCCGTGCTCGACGCCTGGCTGTCGGGTGCCGAGAGCGCGTACGGCCAGCTCAACCCCGCCGGACCCCTGTACGTCGGCGGGGCCGCCGCCGAGGCGGCGCTCACCGATCCGAGCGACTCCCTCTACGGCTTCTGTTCCAGCCCGAGCGGGTCGCTCGGCAGCTGGTGCTGCTGAGCGTCCACGGCACACCCCTGCGGAGTGAGGTTCACGAAACGGGGGCGTGGGGAACCGCGCGGGGCGTTCCGTCGCGCGGTTCCCCATGTCCCTTCGGAGTGCCCGACAGGGCGCGGACGCGCGGCGGACCGGGGACGGTGGACGGGTGAGCGGATCGGCGTCGGAGCAGCGGGACCAGACGGAGTGGTTCGCGGAGCCCGTACGGAGCATGGCCCGCCCGTGGAAGGCGGAGCTGACCCGCCGCCTCGCCGCCGTGGACGGCCTCGGCCGGGGCGAACGGCACGCCGTCCTTGAGGCCGGCCACACCTCCCTGCTCACGTCCCTGCACGCGAAGCTGTCCCGGCTCTTCCTGATCGAACTGCACGCGCTGCGCATGACGACGGGCGACGGGGCGACCGGCCAGGGCGCCGGGGCCGACACGGGCACCTGGGCCGCGTTCATCGAACAGGCCGGTGAGGAGGGCTACCTCGACCGGCTCGCCGACCGGTATCCGGGCGTCGGCGCGCGCGTCGCGGCGGTGGCGCGGCTTTCGGTGGCGGCCACGGCAGGATTCGCCGAACGGCTCGCCGCGGACCGCGATCTGCTGCACCCCCTCCTCGGCGCACCGGCGGGGGAGATGCGGTCCGTCGCCTTCGGGCAGGGCGACAGCCACGGCGGCGGCCTGACGGTCAGCCGTGTCGACTTCGACGGCGGCAGCGTCATGTACAAGCCCCGGCCGTCCGAGACCGACGTGGCCCTGAGCGCGCTGCTCGACGAGCTGTTCGCGGACTTTCCCGGCGCCCCGGCGCCGGACGCACGCATCAGGGTGCCGCGGACGATGCCGCGCGAGGGCTACGGCTGGGCCGAGTTCGTCCGCCACCGCTACTGCGCCGACGGGGCCGAACTCGCCGCGTTCTACCGCAACATCGGGCACTGGCTGGCCGTACTCCGCCTCGCGGGCGGCACCGACATGCACGCCGAGAACATGATCGCCGTGGGCCCGGTGCCGGTGATCGTGGACGCCGAGACGCTCTTCGACGCCCCCGCGCCCTTCCCGCCCAGCGGCCGGGGCGACGCCGTGGACGTGGCGGCCGCCGCCATCCGCCGCACGGTGCTGCGCACCGGACTGCTTCCCGTGCGCGGCACCGGCTTCGCGCTCGGCGGCGTCGACATCTCCGGGGTCGGCTCGCTGCCCGGCCAGCAGCCGCTGATCCCGAGCCCGGTGATCGCGGACGGCGGCACCGCGGCGGCCCGCTTCCAGGTCGACATGGTGGCCATGCCCACCGCGGGCAACCACCCGAGCCCCACCCCGGTCCTGAGCGCGTACTGGGACCGGGTCCTGGCCGGATTCCGCGAGATGACCGCGCACCTGCGCAGGCCCGCCGCCGACCCGTACCGGCTGCTCCGCCGGTTCGGCGGCGCCCGGGCGCGGCGGATCCTGCGGCCGACGCAGGCGTACGTCGACATCGGCCGGATGCTGTGGCACCCGGCGTCCCTGCACGACGAGGCGGCGGCGGTCGAGCGGGCCAGGGACATCCTGCGGCGCAACGCGGAGGTGCTGCCCGGAGCGCCCACGGACCGCGCGGCCGTCGACGGCGAGATCGCGGAACTCCTGGCCGGCGACGTGCCGTTGTTCGGCTTCACCGTGGACGCGGAGGCCGTGCGCGCCACGGTCGAGGACTGGCGCACCGCCGATCTGGCCCTGGAGGAGTCGGTGATCCAGGACGCGCTGGTGGGCGCGTACCTCAACGAACGGTCCCTGCCGCCGCGCGTGCAGGCGGCCGCCCGCGACCCGCACGCCCGGGACCGGGAGCGCCGCCGCCGCGACCTGGCCGCGCAGATGGTGCGGCGGCTGTGCGACGGTGCGGTGCGCGGCGAGGACGGCACGGTCACGTGGATCAGTCCCGTGTTCACCCCCGCGGGCTGGTCGATCCGGGTGCTGCCCGCCGACCTCTACACCGGGCAGGGCGGGGTGGCCCTCGCGCTCGCCGAGTATCTGACCGAGGTGCGGGCGGGGCGCGCGGACCGGGTGCCGGGCGTCGCCGAGACGTTCGAGGGGGCGCTGCGGGTGCTCGTCGGCACCGAGGACCGGACGCCGACGCCGTCGGCGGGGGCGTTCAGCGGTGCCGCGTCGCAGGTGTGGACGTGGCTGGCGCTGCACCGGGTGCTCGGTGAGGACGGGCTCCTCGCGCGGGCCGCCGAGCGGGCCGTGCTGCTCGCCGAGGGCCCGCTGGTCGACGACGACATCGAGGTGGACCTCCTCAACGGCGCGGCCGGGGGCATCGTCCCGCTGCTCAACCTGGCCGCGGCGACCGGGCAGGACCGCTGGCTGGCCGCCGCCGCTCGCATCGGCCGCCGCCTCACCCGCCTCGCCACGATCGACCCGGACGGCGTGCGCTGGACGACCCGCCTCAACCCCGGGGGCATCGGCGGCTTCGCCCACGGCGCCACCGGCATCGGCTGGGCCCTGGCCCGCCTCGCCCTCAGCGACGCGGGCTCCCCTGCCGAACGGCGCACGGCGGGCCACCTCGCCGAGCGGGCCTTCGCCTACCAGGAGGGCCTCTACCAACCGGAGTACGGCAACTGGCTCGACGTCCGCATCGGTGCCGAGGAGGACTTCTTCACCAGCTGGTGCCACGGCAGCGCGGGCATCGGCATCGGCCTGCTCGACCTGCACCGGCGCGGCGGCGACCCCGCCCACCTCGACATGGCCCACCGGGCCGCACGCGCCTGCGCGGCCGAGGGCTTCGGCTGGAGCCACACCCTGTGCCACGGCGACCTCGGCCTCTGGGAGTTCCTCACGTCCCTGGACGCCGTGTCGCTGGCCGCCGCGGCGCCGGACGCGGGCGGGCGCGCCGGCCTCGACGGCGAGATCCTCACGGGCCTCGAACAGCGGGGACCGGTCGGGGGCCTGGCCCGCGAGGCGTTCTCACCCAGCCTCATGTCCGGCCTCGCGGGGGTCCTGCACACGCTCCTGCGCATGCACCCCGCGGCCACGCTGCCCAACCCGCTCCTACTCGACTGACCCCGCCGACCCCGCACCGACGCCACCGGTCGGCGCGGCGAACGCCGTTGAGCCACCGGCTTCCCCGTCCACCTCCGCCGTCTTCTCCCTCTTCTCCCTCTTCTCCCTCTTCCCCATGTGCTGAGGAGCCCCGACATGACAGCCACCGAGCATCCCCACGAGCACGAGCACGCGGGTGACCCCACCCTCTACCGCACCCCCGCGGACGCCGTCGCCGCCCCTCCCGAGAAGCTCGCCTACGTCGCGGGCTTCGACCGCTCCGCACGGCTCCCGGACGCGCTCTTCACCCTCGACGCCGACCCCGCGTCCCCCTCGTACGGGCGGGTGGTGAGCATGACCGAGGTCCCGGGGCTCGGCGACGAGCTGCACCACTTCGGCTGGAACGCCTGCTCCAGCGCGCTCGCCCACACCGGTCACCACCACCCCGAACGGCGCTACTTGATCGCGCCGGGCCTTCGCTCATCGCGCCTGCACATCTTCGACACCCACCCCGATCCGGCCCGCCCGCGCCTGGTCAGGACCATCGAGTCCGAAGAACTCGCCGCGAGGGCCGGCTACTCGCGCCCGCACACCCTCCACTGCGGCCCGGACGGTGTCTTCCTCTCCTGCCTGGGCGGCGCGCACGGAGCGGACGGCCCCGGCGGGGTCGCCCTGCTCGACCACGAGAGCTTCGAGGTGCTGCGGCCCTGGGAGACCGAGCGCGGCCCGCAGCGCCTGGCGTACGACGTCTGGTGGCACCTGCGACACAACACCGCCGTGACCAGCGAGTGGGGCACCCCGTCGATGGTCGAGGACGGCGTCGACGCGGAGCTGCTCCTCGCCCGCGGGTACGGGCACGCGCTGCACTTCTGGGACCTCGACACCGGCCGCCACCGCCAGCGTGTCGACCTGGGCGACGAGCACCAGATGGTCCTGGAGCTGCGGCCCGCCCATGACCCGGAGGCGGCGTGGGGGTTCGCCGGGGTCGTCGTCAGCACCGAGGACCTGTCGGCGTCGGTGTGGCTGTGGCACCGCGGCGCGGACGACGGGGAGTTCTCCGTACGCAAGGTCATCACACTCCCGGCCGAACCCTGCGAGAAGGACCGGCTGCCGCCGGTGCTCAAGCCGTTCGGGGCGGTCCCGCCCCTGATCACCGACATCAACCTCTCCGTCGACGACCGCTGGTTGTACGTGTCGGCCTGGGGCACGGGCGAGTTGCACCAGTACGACGTCAGCGACCCCTTCCACCCCCGCCGCACCGCGTCCGTCCGCCTCGGCGGCATCGCCGCCCGCGCCCCGCACCCCTCCGCCCCGGGCGTGCCGCTGACCGGCGGGGCCCAGATGGTCGAGCTCAGCCGCGACGGCAGGCGCGTGTACCTCACGAACTCCCTGTACGGCGCGTGGGACGACCAGTTCCACCCCGACGGCGTCCGGCCCTGGCTGGCCAAGCTCGACGCGGACACCACCCGCGGCGGCCTGACGGTCGACGCGCGCTTCTTCCCGCACGACGAGGAGTTCCGGGGCCGCCGCGTCCACCAGACCCACCTCCACGGCGGGGACGCGTCGTCGGACTCGTACTGCTACCGGTGACCGCCTTTCACGCTGTCACGACCGTGAGGACGAGCTTGCCCCGGGGGTGGCCGCTCTCCAGGTGCCGTACGGCGGCCGCGGCCTCGGCCAGCGGATAGGTGCGGTCGACGACCGGGGCGAGCGCGCCCGCCTCGGCGAGGCCCTTGAGCGTCAGGAGGTCCCGTCGCCGGGTGACCGCGAACAGCGGGCGGAACGTCTGCCGTACGAAGGCCGACAGGACGAGGGCACGCGCCCACCGGTCCATGCCGCCGAGCACCGGTCCCGCGTCCTCGCCGCCGACGAAGACGACGGTGCCGCGCGGGGCGAGGGCGCGGCGCAGCCGTGAGAGGGGGCGGTTGCCCGCCGCGTCGAGGATGAAGTCGTGGCGCGCGGGGCGGTCGGCGATGTCCTCGCGGGTGTAGTCGATGACGTCGGTGGCGCCGAGGGAGCGCACCAGGTCGGCCGCCGTGGGGCCGCAGACGCCGGTCACTTCGGCACCGTAGTGCGCCGCGAGCTGGACGGCGTAGGTGCCCACGCCGCCCGACGCGCCGATGACGAGGACCCTCTGGCCGGAGCGCGGACGCGCCACGTCCAGCGCCTGGAGCGCGGTCACGCCGGAGACGGGCAGGGCGGCGGCCTGCTCGAAGGTGAGCCCCGCGGGCTTGGGCGCGAGCTGCTCGGCCTTCCCGCACGCGTACTCGGCGAACGAGCCGTCGCACGCGCCGAAGACCTCGTCCCCGGGCCGCAGCGCGGTCACGCCCGCACCGACCGCCGCCACGCGCCCCGCGGCGTCCCAGCCCCGCACCCGGTGGGCGGGCCTGCGCACACCGAGCTGCGGGCTGAGGCGGGCGAGGTACGGCCGGCCCGTCATCAGGTGCCAGACGCTCGGGTCGACCCCGGCGGCACACACCTCGACGAGCACCTGGCCGGCACCGGGGACAGGGCGTTCGATGTCCCGCAGGTGCAGCTGGTCGGTGGCACCGTACGCGTCCTGGACGATGGCCTTCATGGTCTCTCCTTGACCGCCGGTTCGTCGGAACACTCCTCCGGATCGTCCCGGCATCCCCGGCCGCCGACCAGCCCTCAGCCGTGCCCTTCCGGGACGTGGCCGGACCGGCTCGCGAGCCAGGCCAACGCGGCCTCGCCCGCGTTGAGCACGGAGACGTGCCCGTCGTCCGGGCTCAACCGCAGCTCCGCCGTGGGACAGCGGCGCGCGAGCCACTGGCCGTGCGCGCTCGGCACGACCCGGTCCTTGCCGCCGTACAGGAAGAGGACGGGCGCGACGACCTGCGCGGGATCGAAGCCCCAGGGAGCGACGTACGCCAGGCCGTCGTCGAAGAGGCCGTCCGGTCCGGCCTTCATGGCCGGGCCGACGACGTCGCCGAACCAGGACCACTCACCGGCGAGCGCCTTGTGGTCGGCCGGGGTGAACATCTCCGGGTCGTAGTCGGCGTACGCCTCGTACTGCTCCCGCGCCGCGCGGCCCTGGGCGGCGGAACGCAGCTCCGCGGCTCCGGTGGCGGTCATGTCGGCGTACCAGTCGAGGCCTTCGGCTCCGTACGGGGCGAGCCCCGACACGCAGACCACGCCGATGACGCGCTCCGGCAGCAGAGCGCCGCACCCCAGGGCGTGCGGGCCGCCGCCGGAGTGCCCCATCACCGCGAACCGGTCGATGCCGAGCGCGTCGGCGACATGGGAGACGTCGGCGGCGGCCGACGCCACGCTCCGGCCCGGGTGCGGGGTCGAACCGCCGTATCCGGGGCGGTCGTACGACACCCAGCGGATGCCGAGCCGCTCGGCGGTCGGGAAGAGGGGCCGCGGCGGCGCGCCGATGTTCGGTGTGCCGTGGTGCCAGAAGACGACGAGGCGGTCGTCGGCGTCCGCCCCGCCGCTGTCGTAGACATGCAGCCTGCGCCCGTCGCCCAGCTCCAGATCGATCTCTTCCACCGCTGCCACCCCCGCCATGTCCGACGCCCGGACCTGCCGGGCCGTGCCACCTTCCGTGACCGAACCTACTGGTCGCGGTGGATCACGCAGAAGGTGGGGCGCCGCGGGCCGCCGCCGTCACCGGCGCGGAAGCAGCGCCCCCGAGCCGAGGGCCATGACCACGAGGAGGCCCGCGGCGAGCAGCAGGCTCTCGCGCATGCCCGACGCGAAGTTCCCGCCGAGGAGCGCGCCGAAGACGGCGATGCTCATCGCGCCGCCCGTCTGACGGCTGGTGTTGAGCAGCGCCGCCGCCGTTCCCGCCCGCTCGGCGGCGACGCTCTCGAGCATCAGGGAGGTCAGCGCGGGCATGGCGAGGGAGCCGCCGATGCCCAGCGGGACCATGAGGGCGGCGGTCACCCACGGGGCCGTGCCGGTGTCGACGGTGGCGAGCCCGCCGGAGCCCACCGCGCCGACGAGCAGCCCCACGACGACCACCGCCCGCGGGCCGAAGCGGGCGACCGCCCGCGGCGAGAGGTAGTTGAAGTTGGCCGTGATCACCGCCATCGGCACGAACATGAGGCCCGCCGAGAGCGCCGACTGCCCGCGCTGCTCCTGGAAGAACAGGCTCAGCACGAACACCCCGCCGTAGAAGGCGGCGTTGAGGGCGAAGCCCGTGACGACCGGCACGGTGACGCCACGCAGCCGGAACAGTTCGAGCGGCAGCATCGGCGCGCGCCGTCGTGCCTCGACGGCCACGAAGCAGGCCCCGGACACCACCGCGGTTCCGGCCGCGGCGAGGACGACGCCGGTGAACCCGTCGTGCCCGCCCTCGATCACGGCGAAGGTCAGGGCGGCGAGGGTCAGGACCGCGAGCAGCTGCCCGGGCAGGTCGAACGCGGCCGGGTGGCGAGGGGAGCGCCCCGCCCGCATCAGGACCAGGAAGCCGACGAGCCCGGCGGGCACGTTGAGGCAGAACACGGCCCGCCAGCTCCACTCCGTGGTGAGGAGCCCGCCCAGGACGGGTCCCGCGGCGATGGCCACCGCGCCGCCGACCGTCCACAGCGCGATGCCGCGCGCCCGCGCGGCCGGATCGGGGAACGCCTGCCGGATCAGCGCGAGCGAGGAGGGCACCATCACGGCCGCCGCGCTGCCCTGCACCACGCGTGCCGCCGTCAGCGCCCCGAGCGTCGGCGCGACGCCGCAGGCGAGCGAGGCCAGGACGAAGACGCCGAGCCCCCAGCCGAACGCGCGCCGCGCGCCGATCGCGTCGGAGAGCACACCGGCGGAGAGCATCAGCGCCGCGAACATCAGCGTGTAGCTGTCGGCGACCCACTGGAGCCCGGACAGGGAGCCGCCGAGGTCGTCCCCCACGGCGGGCAGCGCCACGTTGACGCCGGAGACGTCGACCGTGATCACGAAGAAGCCGAGGACGGCGGCGACGAGCGCCGCCGCGGCGGAGCCCGGCCGCTCCCGCTCGTCCCGGGTGTCCGGCCTCGCCTCGACTCCCGCGCCTGCCCCGGACCGCGTCACGCTCATCGTGTACTGCTCCTCACTGCTGGTACGGCATGGGGATACGGGACTCAGCGTGCGCGGCGCGCGCGGCCGCAGGCAGACCGGGCTGAGCGGGGGAGTGCTGATCCAGGCCCTGATACGGCCCCCCTCCGCGCGCCCCCCTTTGAGATACTGATCGGATGAGCGAAGGCACCGAACTCGGCCGCTTCCTCCGCGCCCGCCGCGGGCAGATCGGACCGCAGGACGTGGGCCTGCCCGTCGGGACCGGCAGGCGCCGCACTCCGGGGCTGCGCCGCGAGGAACTGGCGACACTGGCCGGGGTGAGCGTCGACTACTACACGCGCCTCGAACGCGGCCGCGAGACCCGCCCTTCGCCCGCCGTCGTCGCCGCGCTCGGCGAGGCGCTCCGGCTCTCCGACGACGCCCTCGACCGGCTGCACGAACTGGTGGCGCTCGCCGCGGGCCACACGCCGACCCCGCCGTCCCCGGACCCGGCGCGCGCCGTGCGCGACTCGGTCCGTGACCTTCTTCAGACGCTGCGCCCTTCACCGGCGTACGTGGTCGGCCGCACCAACGACCTGCTGGCCGCCAACCGGCCGGGCCTTCGGCTCTTCCCGGGCATCACGGACTGGCCGCCGGAGCGGCGCAACCTCACCCGGTACATGTTCCTGCACCCCATGGGCCGCAGGCTGTACCGCGACTGGGAGAAGATGGCGGCGCACAGTGCGGCCCATCTGCGCGCGATCGCGGGCGCCGACCCGGACCTGCCGGACCTGGCCCAGCTCGTCGGCGAACTCGTGGTGAAGAGCCCGGAGTTCGCCCGGCTGTGGGAGCGCTACGACGTACGGGCGCGCGGCGGCGGCCAGAAGCACTTCCAGCACCCCGAGGTCGGCTCGATGTGCCTCACCTTCGAGGTGATGGCGATCTTCCGTACGGACGGCCAGCGCCTCGTCGTCTATCAGGCGCCGGCCGGCACGCCGGACCACGACGCGCTGCTGCTCCTCGACATGGCGAGCCCCGAGGAGGCGGCGCTGCCCGAGGAGGAGCCCGCGCGCGGCGAGCCCGGCTTCGAGTAGGCCCAAGTCACCGCGGAGCGGGCCCAAGTCACCGCGCGGGGGCGGACGTCGCCTTCGCGGTCATGCCGTCGAGGAGCAGGCGCAGGATCTGCTGGAGCTCCTCGTCGAGCGAGCCGTCCGACGGGTGGTGGGCCCAGCGGTAGAGCGCACCCAGGTAGACGTCGCGCAGCACGTTGCCGACGCTGATCGGCGGCATCCCGGGGCTCAGCTCGCCCTGGTGCACTCCGCTCTCGATGATCCTGGCGAACACCTCGGCGGCGTACGGCTCTTCGAGTATCGGCCGGCCCGCCTTCACCCAGGCGGTGAGCATGGCCGTGGTGAGCTGGGGCTCCTCCTCGTTGATCCGGACGAGGACGGCCATGCACTGCTGGAGTTGCGCGATCGAGCCGGGGTGGGACGCGCCCTTCGCGTCGAGGCCCGTCATGAGCGCGGTGCGCCTGCGTTCTCCCCAGGCGCTGATGATGTCTTCCTTGCGCTGGAAGTAGTTGAAGAACGTTCCCCGTGCCACATCGGCTCGCTCCGCGATCTCGTCGATGGACGTGTGGTCGTAGCCCTTCTCCACGAAGAGCTCGACTGCCGCCGAGTAGAGACGTTCCCTGACCCGTTGCTTGTTGCGTTCCCGGCGGCCCAGTGGCGGTGATGTCGTGCGCGAGTCCATTCCGTCCCTCCTGTTCGTGTTGGCCTCGTCGAGCTGAGTGGCACAACCCGACGGCATGGCACGGCTGGGCGCCCGAGCCCGGTCGGCCTCGTCGGGGGCGGTGTTGCGCAACTGGAGGGCCACTTTCAGACTGGCTGTAATTTTTATACCACAGTGCAAGTTTCCCCGTGTGTTCTTCGGCCGCATCCCGGCCGAAACGTGGCGGTCATCCGAGGTCGAGGCTCCTGCCGAGGCTCGCGATGCTCTCCGCGCCCAGGAGCCGCCCTGCGGTGACCTCGATGCCGTGACCACGATGAAGGCGCTGGCGCAGCTGGGTGGCCATGAGGGAGTCGAGCCCGAGCTCGCGCAGCGACCGCCGCTCGTCGATGGCCGACACGGGCAGGCCCAACAGCTCGGCCGCGTGCGCGAGGAGGGTCGGGGCCGCGCCGTTGTGGTGGGCGTGGGGGTGGGGTGGGGACGCGGAGGGACGGGGTTGTGCGGGGCGGTCGGTGGGGGGCGGCGCGGCGGTGGTTGGTGTGGCCGGGGTCGGTGTGGCGGTGGCCGGAGCGGTGGGGCGCAGGAGGTCGGTGAGGAAGCCGGCGCCCAGGGGCTCCGTGACCTTCCTGACCAGGTCGGTGAGCGGCGCCGCGTACTGTTTGGCGAGGGCCGACACTAGGGCGGGCACAGGTGCCAGGGGCGTGCTCGGCAGGGACGTCCGCGTCAGCCGCCGCAAACGGATCCCGGAGAACCGCGCCAGGACGCGCCGGTCCGGTGCGATCAGGACGACGTCGGCCCGGAGCGCGGCGCCCTCGTTCTCCGGCCGCACGGTACTCACGCTCCAGAACTCCGACTCCACCTGCCCGTGGAACCGGACCGAGTCGAAGGACACGGGGACGTAGGCGAAGTCGTCGTCGCCGGACAGGACACCGGGCCGGGCCGCCAGGAGCGGCAGCAGGCCCGTCTCCCAGCCGACGCGCGGCAGCGGCCGGGCGAGGCGCACCCGGGCCACGGCCTCGCCGTCGCGCCGCCACAGGTGCTCCACGCCGCGGAAGGGCTCGTCGATGTCGTAGCCGTGGCGGCGCGCGAGTGGCTGGAACTCCTGTGCTCCCAGGTAGTCACGGCACCGCGCGAGCGCGGCGTCGAGGGCGTTCGCCGCCGTGGGGCCGGGATCGTCCGTCCCAGGGTCGGGATCGTCGCCGTCCGCCCTGGTGAGCCGTGCCGAGGCGCAGAAGACGGGGGCTTGGGCGTCCGGGAGCGAGGCGTGCACCGTCACGGTGCGGGGGCGACCGTCCTCTTCCTGGTACGCCTCCTCCCGGTACGCGTCTTCCCGGTGCTCGTCGAGGGTCACGCGCAGCGTGATGTCCCCCGCGGCTTCGACGGGCAGATGCGTATCGCCGAGCCGCACGTCCCGCAGCTCGAACGCCGCGCCGCGGTCGGACTCCTGCGCCGTGTCCAGCATCGCCGCCAGATGGACGACGCAGGGCACGGGCGCGATGCCGTGCACCGCCACGCCGTCACCCCAGTCGTCGGTCGCGGCCCAGGACGCGAGGTCGATCCGCCGGACCCGGGCGGCGCCGGACCGGCCTGCGGCGGCGGGTCCGGCCGCCGCACGCCGGAACTGCACCGCGTCCCAGGAGTACGTGGGCAGTGACGGCACATGCCGCGCGCCGCCGCCGTACCACCGCTGCCAGTCCACCCGCCCGCCCCGGGCGAAGAGCCGCCCGGCCGCCCGGGCCAGCTCGGTGGGCTCGTCGCACGCGCGGTGCAGCGAGGCCACGGTGGCGGCGTCGCCGTGGTCGTCGGCGAGGGTGTCGTCCATGGCGGCGACCAGGACCGGATGCGGGCTGACCTCCAGGAAGACGCTCTCCGTCGCGCGGGCCACCTCCCGCACGGTGTCGGCGAACCGCACGGGGCGGCGCAGGTTGTCCATCCAGTAGACGGCCGTCAGCTCCGGTCCCTTGACCTCGGATCCGCAGACGGTGGAGACCATGCCCGTCGTGCCCGGCACGGGGGAGAGCTCCGCGAGTTCCCGCAGCAGGTCGTCGCGGAGCGACTCCATCTGCGGCGAGTGCGAGGCCACGTTCACCTTCACCGGGCGGCACAGGATGCCGGTCTCCTCCAGTTCGGCCTGGAGGGCGGCGAGGGCCACGGGATCGCCCGCGAGCACGGTGCTGGTGGGCGCGTTCTCCGCCGCTACGCACACCGCGTCGCCGTGGGCCTCGGCGTACCGCCGTGCCCGCGCGGCCGACAACTCGACGACGAGCATGGCGCCCTGACCCGCCGTACGCTGCATCAGGCGGCTGCGCCGGCAGATCACCGCGGCCGCGTCGTCGAGCGACAGGGCACCGAAGACCTGGGCGGCCGCGACCTCCCCCATGCTGTGGCCCACGCACAGATCCGGCTCCACGCCGCGCTCGCGCCAGGCCGCGGCGAGAGCCACCTGCACGGCCCACAGCACGGGTTGGACGATGCTCACGTCCGCGGGGAACTCGGCGTCCACGGACACGAGGTGCTCACGGACCGACCAGCCGAGCTCCTTGCGCACGGCCCGGTCGCAGGCGTCGATGGCCGTACGGAAGGCGGGCGAGGAACCGTACAGAGCCCGGCTCATGCCCGCCCACTGCGACCCCTGCCCCGGGAAGACGAAGACGGTGCGCCTGTCACCCCCGAGGCCTGCCTCCGCTGTGCCGCCGTCGGTGATGGTCTCGCCCGCGGCGAGGGCGCGCAGCCGCCGCGCCAGGGAGTCGTGGTCGTCGCCCACGACCCACAGGCGGTGGGGATGGGCCTCGCGTCCGGTGGCCGCGGCGGAACAGATGTCGCCCAGCGCGTACCGGCGTCCGCGCCCGGCCGGGCCCAGGTAGTCCGCGTACCGCTCGGCCAGGCGGCGGAGGGAGGCGGACGTGCGTGCGCTGAGCACCAGGAGGTGGGGACCGGTGCGAGGGGCGGGGCTACGGGTGTCGGGCGCCGGGTCGGAGGTGTGCGCGCCGACGACCAGATGGGCGTTCGTCCCGGACAGGCCGAAGGAGCTGACGCCGAGCAGCGGGCCGGCACCGGCCGCCTCCAAGGGCTGATTGCGGGTCACCACCCGTACGGGGAAGCCCTCTTGGGCCAGCAGGCTGTGCGGCTCGTCGAGGTGCAGCGACGCCGGGACGACGCCGTGCCGGATCATCAGGGCCGTCTTGATCAGTCCCGCGATGCCGGCCGCGGCCTCGGCGTGCCCGAGGTTGGTCTTGACCGATCCGGTGAGGAGCGGCCGGTCCTCCGGGCGGTTCGCGCCTGCCGACTCGGCGAGCGCCTGGAGCTCCACTCCGTCGCCGATGGTGGTGCCGGTGCCGTGCGCCTCGACGTAGTCGAGTTCCGACGGCTTGATCCCGGCGACGGCGCACGCCTCACGCACCATCTCGGCCTGGCCCGCCACGGAGGGGCGGATCAACAGGCCGCTCGCCGCCCCGTCGTTGGTGACCGCGCTGCCCAGCAGGACCGCACGCACGGGGTCGCCGTCCCGGAGCGCGTCGTCGAGGCGCTTGAGCACCACCGCGCCCACGCCCTCGCTGCGGACGAAACCGTCGGCGCGGGCGTCGCCGAACCGGCAGTGGCCCTCGGGGGACAGCATGTCGCCCTGGGAGTAGGCGATGAAGTCGCGCGGGGACATGAGGACGCTGACACCGGCGGCGACGCACAGGTCGCTCTCGCCGGTGAGCAGGCTCTGCCGGGCGGCGTGCACGGCGACCAGCGACGAGGAGCACGCGGTGTCGAGGACCACGCTCGGCCCGCGCAGGTCGAGGGCGTAGGAGATCCGGCCTGCCGTGACGGCGCGCAGCCGGCTGCCGACCAGGCTGCGGACGTCGGGCTCGTCCGCGCGGGGGTCGGTCTCCGCGTGCTCCGACGTCGCCTGCCCGACGAACACGCCGCCCCGGCCGCCCGCGAGGTGGGACGGGCGTATCCCGGCCGACTCCAGGGCCTCCCACACGACGTGCAGCAGGAGCCGCTGCTGCGGGTCCATGTCGCGTGCCTCCACGGGGGAGATGCCGAAGAACGCCGCGTCGAAGCCGAAGGGGTCGGTGAGCAGACCGGCGTGCCGGGACACCGTGCGGCCCGGGGTCATGGGGGCGGGGTCGTAGCGGTCGCCGATGTCGAAGCGCTCGCGGGGGACCCGGGTCACCGTGTCGGTGTTGGCCACGAGCACGTCCCACAGGTCGTCGACGCTCTCGATCCCTGGAAACCGGCATCCCATGCCGACGATCGCGATGGGGGCCGGGCTCGACGGTTCGCTGCGCAGGGACCGCACGGACGACATGGACGACTCCAAGCTTCAGGGCATGGGCGAGTCAAATGATCGTTAAAGAATGGAGTCTAAAAATACACTCACGCCCATTATTTGCCTGGGATTCGGTCCTGTTTTTGACGAAATCTTGGATTCGGGCAGGTGGATGCGGCTATTTCGCCCCGGTTCATCACCTTTGTTTGAGGGTAAAACTTGAACTTGCGTCTATATATAATCCCGTGTTTATTGTTGGGTCGCAGTTGCCGAAGTGGGTTGTGCAGCGGGTTAGGGGGAAGACCATGGACATCGCCCAGATCGTTCCGCTCATGGGCGACGAGGAATTGGCGGCCTATCAGTTCCTCGTCACCACCGGCGGGGCCACTCTTGAGAAACTCGCGAGAGGTCTGGGGTGGGGCAGAGGGCAGGCGGAGGGCGTGCTGTCCCGGCTGCGCGGGAAGCGCCTCGCGCGCGCCGACGCGGAGGGCCGCAGCGACTGGATCGCGGTGCACCCGGAAACGGTGCGGCGGCAGTACGCCAAGCCCCTTACGGGCATCATCGACGCCTGGCAGACACAGCTGGACGGCATCCGCGAGCAGCTCGACACCCTCTCGGGGCTCGGCGTCGTCGGCGCGGACGCCGGCGGTCTCAGCCCGGTGGTCACCGTCGAGGGCGCGTCCGACATCCAGGACGCGCTCGAGGACTGCGCGGCGCGCTGCACCGAGGAGGTGTTCGCCGTGCAGCCGCTGGGGCGGGGCGCGCCCGCGCTCGCCCGGGACGTGGTCAGCAAGGAATCCGGACGGACGGCGTCGGGCGTCAGCGTGCGGGTGCTGCTTCCCCACCTGTCCCGTTACGACGCGGAGGTGCGCGACGGCGTCGAACGGATCGCGGCGTCCGGGGGCGAGGTCAGGACCACGGCCGCGTCCTTACCCGCCCTGATCGTCTTCGACCGCTCCGTGGCGTTCCTGCTGGACGGCGAGGCCCTGGGCCCGGACGGCGAAGGCGCGGGCAAGGCACATGTGGTGAAGCACGGAGCCCTGGTGGAGTTCATCGTCCACATGGTGGTGAGCGCCTGGGCGACCAGCGTGGCCTTCCAGCGGACCGGCGGCAGCAACCGCATCCCGGAGAGCCTGACCCAGGAGACGAAGACCGCGATCGTCCAGCTGCTCGCCGCGGGCTACAAGGACGAAGTCGTGGCCAGACGCCTCGGCATCGGCGTGCGGACGTGCCGGAAGTACATCGCCGAGATGTTCGGCGACCTGGGCGCGCAGAGCCGGTTCCAGGCGGGCTGGATGGTGCGCGACCACATGCTCGTGTCCGGCGTCGAGCGGACGTGAGAGAGCGTTGCCGCACCCGCGTTGCCGCACCCGCGCCGCCGCACCCCCGGTGACGCGCGGGTGCGGCCACGCGCCGGTCCGCGCCCGAGGATAGCGGTGAGCGCCCCCGTGAGCTCACCCACCGGATCGTCGGCGGCGGCCATGCCGCGCCAGG